>JASHYS010000407.1 GCA_030042915.1 Acidobacteriaceae bacterium | reverse complement strand
ACCTGCGAATCTTTTAAGGCGAAAGACCGTGCGATGGTTCGGTTCTGTCGGTCAGCGTATTGACGTCAACCACACTCTCGGCCTGACGGACGACAGATTCCGCCGAGACTGCTTCATCCTTTTTTCCGTACTGGCGCAAGAAGAGAGCGTACTGCTTCATGGCGTACACATAGGTGGCGTAGTTCAAGCCGAATTTCGCTTTCAGGTCGCTTGTGCCGCGCTGCAGCCATACAGCCGCATGATCTCGATCGTTGCAATGCCAGTATCCGATTCCCAGCATGTATTCTGAGTAACCCACGCTCGCGTCGCCCCATCCTCGACTGCTTCTTGCCATCTCAAGCGCATCCTGCAGAACGCTGATCCCGCGGTCGCAATTGTGCAAGCCGGTGAGTGCGAAACCCAGCGTATGCGAGACTTCAATGCGTTCGGCCGCGGTGACATCGGTTCGGCCGGCCAGTGCATCGTATGCCTTCTGCGAGTAATCCCGCGCCCTGGCGAACTTTCGTTCATCGTCAAAAACGCCGGCAATCATGCTCTCGGAAAACGCAATGCCTTTGAGGTCGCCAAGAGATCGCCGAATCTCGAGGGCCTTCATTTGGGTTTTTTCTGCCTGCCGGAATTCGCCCATTTCTGCTTGCAGCGTTCCGAATTGCGCCAGCCGGTTAGCCAGTTGATCCTGCGGCCCATCTTTGAGGAGCGCGATAGCCCGCTGGAACGCATCTTCGGCCTTGAGACCCAGGCCGGCGTACACATAGAGAAAGGCAAGTTGGGAATAATCCCCCGCAAGGCTCTTGCCATCAGCGCGCGTGCGTTCGCCCTCGCTGGCTACGGCCTCGCGCAAATCGATCTGTCGCAAGACTTCTGTCCTGTCTTGCAGCCAGGCTGGCAGCTGGGACGATCCTGCTTGCCGCTGGGGCGCAGTGACCTGAGGCGACTGACTGAAGGCCGTCAGGCAAACTGCCACAAACAACAGAATTCCTGTCTGGACCCGAATCATCGGTTCCTCCCGCCGGGCCGGCAATGCTCCGCTGACCGATCGGAGCGTTTTTTTGAAATGGGTTGTGAGGTTCGCTATTTCAAGAGCACCGGGGCAGGGTCGAACCGGCGCAGCGTATCCCATTGCGAATTCCAATCCCGAACTACGCCGTGGATCGTCTGCGCGCCGAAATGGCTGATTGCCGGGCTGCCGCTGCCCCAGGTCAGCGTAATGTTCGAGAACGGCACGGAGTTGTTGCCCTCGCCACCGCTCACGCAGACCTGGAGCGTCGATGACGGCGGGCTGGTCTCAAACTTTGCGTTGCTTCCATTTGCGGTAAGCAGGCTGACGGTGTTGGTGAACTGAAAACCGCCGAAGGTGCCTGGGGAATAAGTGGGGCATCCAGTCGTATTCCAGACGACGGTACCGGTCATCTGGATATGGTGCGTGTGCGCGCTCTGCCCCCCTTGTGTCGCATCCGGATCGCCCATCGAGTCCTTGCCGTACCCCGACATCGTCATATCTCCCGAGAAGCTTGCCGTCCCCAACCACGCATTGATGGTGAGCGTCCATTGGCCATGCATTTCCCAGGGACCACCGCTGACGCTCGAAGGTGAATAGTCATTGATGAGGCCGCTGAACTGGACCGGCGTCGATTGCTGAGCGGCCGCCTTGACACCGGCAGCCAGAGTAAGAAAGGAAAGCAGCCCAACCGCCGAGATCAATCCGATTGCTTTCATGGGAATCCTCCATTCTGAAATCGCACCCTTGCTGCCGAAGGCCGGCAGGTCCGGCGAGAAACCGTTTCTTGAGCCGCGCGGCAGATTTGGCGCTTCATGGTGCGAATTCACAGTCATGCATTTTTCCCCTCAAATCAAACGGCATTGCGCACTTAAGGGGGGCGCTCCGTCAAATGCCGTCTTTTGCCGCGCCTCACCCCCGGCGATACAATCGTTTTCTGCGATTCCGAACGGCCTTGGAAAACTGCATGGCTGACCCCACTGTCAACCCGCTGCCCGCCGAGAAACTGATTGAAAAGCGCCTCGACTCGTGGAAGGAAATCGCCTCCTACCTCAACCGCGACGTCACTACCGTGCAGCGCTGGGAGAAGCGCGAGGGAATGCCTGTCCACCGGCATCTGCACGACAAGCGCGGCTCCGTTTACGCCTTCCAGGCCGAATTGGATGAATGGACGCGCAGCCGGCAATCTCTTTTGGCGAACGAAAGGCAGAACGGAGAGGATGCCGGAGGGGACGCCGGCGCTCTTGAGCCGTCCTCGGCGGCAACCGCCCGCAAAACGCCATGGAAATGGATTCTGCCGTTCTTCGCTCTTGCAGCTGCAGTAGCGGGTTGCGCGTTGTTCTGGCTGCAGAGCAGAGATCGCTTCTGGCGCAACCCTATGGCCGGCGCGCGATTTGAGGCGGTCACCGACTGGGGCGGACTTGAACAGGCGGCGGCAATCTCGCGCGACGGTCAATTCATCGCATTTCTCTCAGACCGCGATGGGCAGATGGACGTCTGGATTACGCAGGTTGGCTCGGGCCAGTTTCACAACCTCACCCACGGCAGCGCTCCGGAACTGGTGAATCCATCAGTCCGCACGCTGGGCTTCTCGCCTGATGGGATGCTGGTCACCTTTTGGGTGCGCAGGCCCGGTGTCTCTCAAGGCGTGGATATCGGCATTTGGGCAGTTCCGATACTGGGCGGCGAGCCGCGGCCCTATCTTGAGGGAGCAGCCGAATACAACTGGTCGGACGACGGCCAGTTGCTTGCGTATCACACACCCGGCCCCGGGGATCCGCTGTTTGTGTCGACGGGCAAGCAGCCTGCGGGCAGCCCGATCTTCGTTGCGCCGGCCGGGCTGCATGCTCACTTCCCCACCTGGTCGCCCGACAAGAAATTCATCTACTTTGTTCAGGGCTCGCTGCCTGACAAGCTCGACATTTGGCGTATTCCCGCAAGTGGAGGAAATCCCCAACGGATCACCTGGCACAATTCGCAAGTCAGCTATCCCGTCCTGCTCAATCGGCGCACCCTCTTTTATCTCGCTACTGACTCAGAGGGCTCGGGGCCCTGGCTCTACAGCATGGATGTGGAGCATCGGATTGCCCATCGGCTGATTTTCGGGCTGGAGCGCTACACTTCACTCGCGGCGAGCGGCGACAACCGGCGTCTCGTCGCGACTCTCTCTGTCCCGCGCACCAGCCTCTGGAGCCTTCACATCGACGTCGGGCAAACAGCCTCTGCCCCTGCTCCCATCACTCTCACCACCAGCAGCGGCTTTCGTCCGCGGCTGGGCCCCGGTTTTCTCCTCTACCTCTCGACGAGCGGCGCCAGCCAGAGCATTTGGAAGCTGGCCAATGGAGTGACGACGGAACTGTGGCGCGGCGAGGATACCGAAATTACCGGCGGTCCGGCCCTTTCTGAGGATGGCCGGTCCATTGCCTTTTCCGCTCGCCAGAACGGCCGCCCGAGCTTGTATGTGATGGCGTCGGACGGTGCGAATCTGCGCATTCTGACCGGCTCACTCGACTTGCGAGGCGACCCCGCGTGGGAGCCGGAGGGACACGCACTGATCACGGCGGCAGTGGACCATGGGGCGCCGCACCTGTTTCGAGTGCCACTCAACGGCGGCCCTGCCGTGCCCTTTGTGGCTGAGCAATCGTCCGATCCCGCGTGGGCGCCCGACGGCAGCTTCGTGCTTTATTCCGGTCCTGATATCGGCACCACGCTCTCAGTGAAAGCGGCCAAGCCCGATGGGTCGGCGCTCGTTCTTGCGCCTCTGACACTGACGCGTGGCGCCAGTCATCTGGCCTTTCTCCCCGGAGGGCGAAACCTCGTCGTCCTCCGCGGAGACCTTCATCACAAGAACCTCTGGCTGGTGAGCCTCGATACGGGCACGGAGTTGCAATTGACTGACCTGCCCGCCGATTTCGACGTTAGGGGCTTCGATATCTCGCCCGACGGCCGCGAAGCCGTGTTGGAGCGCGTACAAGACCGCTCTGAAGTGGAACTGGTGGACCTGAGTCGACCATGATTTTGGCGAGATTCTTCTGTTCGCCAAATGGTAATTGCCGATTAGCCGGTCACTCGCTCGCGACCGTGTCCAGCCTTGCCTCCACAGTTTCGGTGCCTGCATCCGCTCGGGAAACATAGGAGGGAGGCAGCAGCCACAGAAATAGCAGCGTTGCGCAAAATGCACCCGCCAGTTCCGCCCCAATGAACGCTGGCCCATCGGTGGGTCGTATTCCCGCGAAGGTGTTCGAGAAGGACCGCGCGAGCGTAACTGCGGGGTTGGCAAACGAGGTGGACGCGGTAAACCAATATGCCCCTGCGATGTACGCTCCCACCGCAAGCGGCAAGGCGGCGGGCCTTGTCCGCGCGCACCCCCAGATCACTGCCAGCAGGCCAAAGGTGGCGACGAACTCGCTGAATGCTTGGTTAGGCCCACTCCTGATGTGCACTGAAGCCGAGAACAAAGACAGCCCGAACATCAAATGAGCGACGGACACGCCGGCAAAGGCCCCGGATATTTGTGCGGCGATATACACGGGCGTGTCGCTCCAGCGAATGCCGCCCATCCATGCATCCGCAAGTGAAACGGCTGGGTTCAGGTGCGCCCCGGAAATGGGTCCGAACACCTGAATAATGGCCATCAGCGTCGCGCTGGTTGCGATTGTGTTGGCAAGGAGGGCTACCGCGACGTTTCCCCCAGCAAGACGATCAGCCATGATGCCTGAACCAATAATTGCCGCGAGCAACAGGAGCGTGCCAAGAAACTCCGCGACGGCGCGACGAAATAGATCGGGCCTCATAGTTTGCCAATCTTTTCAATTTCAGCCTGAATCGACATCTGCTGAAGAGACGCCAGAGGCAACGCCATAAACAAGCCGATGCGCCGATCGAGCATCACAAAGGCATCACGGAAAGCCCGTGCAATCTCCTCGGGTGTTCCCTTCACTGCCGCAGGATCGGGAACTCCCCAATGCGCGGTCATCGTTTGGCCGGGCCAGTAAGGACATTGCTCTTTCGCGGCGTTGTCGCAGACCGTAAAGACGAAGTCGAGTTTGGGGCCGCCCGGCGCGGCAAACTCGTCCCAGGACTTGCTGCGCAGCCCGGCCGTCGATATTCTCGCTGACTCAATCTGTCGTAGCGCCTCCGGCCTTACTGTTCCTGTCGGATGGCTGCCTGCGCTGAATGCAGTAAACGCGCCCTTCCCTTTGTGATTCAGAATCGCTTCCGCCATGATCGAGCGGGCGGAGTTGCCGGTGCACAGAAACAGCACGTTATAGCTCGGCATCGGATTCCCTCACGCACAGCATGTTGGGCCGCAGCAGCCTTTGCGTCTTCGGCTTCACCGCGTACACCTTCACGCTGGCGGCTGCCGCGTTCACGTCAAACTTGCTCAGAAGGATCGACAGCTCCGCGTGCATCGCGGGTGCGCTCGTCTCGGGCGCTGAAGCTGAGGAGCAGCACGAACCTTCCGCCATTGCCGGCGAACAGCAGCCTGACTGGTTCTCGACCTTCGTGTAAGCGTTCAGGTCCGCTCCACTGTCCACAATCTCAACATGCTCGAAGCCTGCCGCCAAAAGTCCGCGACGATAGTCTTCAAACCCGATCGCACCCGCGATGCAACCCACATAGGCAGCCATGCTTTCAGCAATCGCCTCGGGCAGATCGCCTTTCAGCGCAATGTCGCTCACCGCCAGCCGGCCGCCTGGTTTCAGCACCCGGGCCATTTCGCGGAAGACGGCGGGTTTGTCCGGCGCCAGGTTCAAGACGCAGTTCGAGATGATGCAATCCACCGACGAGTCCGGCAGCGGGATGTGGTCGATGGTGGATTCGTAGAATTCCACGTTGGTATAGCCGCCGGAAATCGCGTTCGCCCTGGCACGCTCGATCATTGCCGGCGTCATGTCAATACCGATGGCTCGACCCGCCGGCCCTACCATCTTCGCCGCCAGGAACACATCCAGGCCGCCCCCGGAGCCGAGGTCCACCACCGCTTCACCGGGCCGGATGTGGGCCGTCGCGGTGGGATTCCCGCAGGACAAACCCATATTGGCCTCAGCAGGGATGGAGGTCAGCTCCTCGGCGGAGTAGCCGAACGCTTCGGCCACGGCCTTTACGCCGGGATCATCGGATGAAAGAGCGCTCTTCGCCACAGCGCCATACTTTGTCTGTACGGAATCAAGAATCTCTGCCATGCGCAACTCCTTAAATATACGTTAACGCGAATATATCTCTTGCCGTCACATCCGTCAAGGCGTATATATAAGGTATGGCCCGCAAAGCCCAATTCGATGTGCAGCGCTTCTTTCAGGCTCTTGGAGATAACACGCGCCTCCGCTTGCTCAACCTCATGGGCGAGAAGGAGGTCTGCGTCTGCTACTTCGTCGAGATATTGGACTTGTCGCAGCCCAAGATCTCCCGGCACCTCGCCTATCTGCGCAACGCTGGCATTGTCTCGGCGCGGCGCCAGGGCAAGTGGATGCACTATCGCGTTGTCATGCCGCCGCACACAGGTGCGTCCCGGATTCTGCGGCAGACTCTCGACTGGTTGAACGAAGACAAGGCGATGCAGGCAGACCGCAGACGTTTCGCAAATGCCTGTTGTTCCCCAGCCAGGTACGCGCTCGATGGTGCTCCGCTTCCAGCGGCCGCCTCCAAGCCGTGTTGCCAGGCTTGACGAGCACCAAGGCAGCGCTTGGGCCCCATGATCATGGTTGCCCATCCTAACGGCGCCTTTGCTTTTGCCGTTAGGGTGGGATCGATCTTGGGGGTAATCCTCCAGAAGCGGGCATCGCTGCCATGTCAAGTCCCCGCTTCCCGCCAAGCCTACCCTATCTCTCTTATTCCACGGCAAATAAAAAATCTCCAAACCTTGCAGATGATTTCCGTTAGTTCGCGCACAATCGCATCAGAGTCAAAGAAAACGCGTCCCCTGCGGGGCCTCCGGGCTTCAAAACGCCCGTAACCGCCCCGAAAATGACGCATTTACAAAAGCCGGCGTTTTAGAATGAGCAACTTAGGAGAATCCCCCCTCCCATAAACCCTCTTCTTTCACGTATTTGGGTATGGAGATGGTGGGGGGTGGGGATCCGAAAGGACGAACCCGCGCCTTCGGGAATCCGCCGGGAACCGCTGGCGTTATATCAACCGGCGGCGGCTGGCACTACCGCTGCGGGCGGCCGCTTCGTCATCAGCACTTTGCGCCCTCCCTCTGCGTACTCAGCGGTGTCCATCAGCTGGTTGATCAGAAACACACCACGACCGCTTCCCTTGAAGATATTGTCGCCCTCCAGGGGGTTGGGAACGGCGGCCGGGTCAAATCCACTTCCCGGGTCCCTGACAACAATCAGCAGTTCTCCGGTCGAGTCGAAGGTGACGCAACACTGCACCTCCTTGTGCGGATCGTTCTTGCATCCGTGTCGAATGGCATTCGCCAGGGCCTCCTGCAAGGCAAGATCCACATCCGTAATCTCCTTTTCGGGCCAATGTCTGCCCGCCAGCAGCTCGCTCACGCCGCCGGTTACCTTTTGCATCGCTGCCGGATCGGCGGGAATCACGATGTTCAGTTCACAGGTTGAGCAAAAGGGAATCAGCGCGCTGAGCGTTTCGATGCCTTCGAGAGCAACCCGCAATTCTTCCAGATTGCGTCGCAGCTCCAGTTGTGCTGAAACCTGGCGCTCGAGCGCACTCAGCGCGTTCTTCTGATCGGCGGTGAGCTCACGAGGTACATGATCGATCACGCAGAGAGTTCCCAGCGCGTATCCGTCCTGCGTGATGATGGGGGCCCCGGCATAGAAACGGATGTGCGGTTCGCCCTTGACGAATGGATTGTTGCAAAATCGCTCGTCCCTCGACGCATCGGGTATGGTAAAGATGCCTTGCTGGAGAATGGCGTGTGCGCAGAACGAGACGCTGCGCGAAGTCTCCCGGATCTCAACGCCGACTCGCGACTTGAACCACTGCCGGTCCTCATCCACCAGGCTGATCAGGGCGATGGGAACGCCGCAGATTTGCGAAGCGATCAACGTCAGGTCATCGAACGCCTGCTCAGGTTCCGTGTCTAATATTTTGTATTGGCGAAGCGCATTCAAACGCCCCGCTTCGCTGCCTGCCACGATATCCACCTCCTATGCGTTCCGCCCGCATCACGTGCCAGGATTCATCGAGGAGCCGATCCCCGCCCAGCCGGTACTCCCACATTGTCCGCCGATCCGCCGTTGGCCGGGATCGACGCGCTGGGCGCAAGCATTGCCAGGCCGCACGTCTGCTCGTCCGGTATGAAGTTGTAGTTGCCGCTCACTGCGTCGCCGATCAGCAGGCGCCCATGCACCAGATATGGCGCGCTGCCGCCCGGATCGAGCGTGTTATCCGGCCGGATGGAAAGCATGAGGGGATGATCCTGCGCTTCAATCCTGACCACAGCGCCGGAAGGCCCGGCCACCACGGTATAGGGATATGCGCGCGCCGCGTCCGGTCCGCAGCCGACGATCGCCGACTCCGGAAAGAACTGTACGCTGAAGCCGGTTGCGGCCGCGTAGATGCCCTGCATGCGGATGCCCGGCGGCGTGGGCGGGCCTTTGTCGCCGCCAAAGGCCGTCTTCAGCAGATCGGTCTGCATGGTCTGAATGCCCACGCCCGCACCCTTCGAGGTGAGATTGATCGCCGGGCAGGTGGTTCGCTTGGGCACGAAGGTGGTGTGCGAAGGTGTGTAGGTGCCGGGCACATAAGTGGTCTCGGTGGTTGTGTGCGAGTCGATGGTGCCGTCATTCGGGTTTTGGTAAAACTTGGTGGTTTCCGTGGTCTCAGTATGGCCAGGCGTGCCACCGCCTCCTGTCGATCCGCTCGCAACCACGCCGTCGATTGTCACCGGCCCCGGCGGCCCCACGATGATGCCATCGGCGCGAAGGGTCAGATCGAGTGGCTTGGGCTTCGTATTCACGATGAGCGCCGCACGATTGGCTTCGAACTTCAGGCTGTAGGTTTCTTCATTGGGAGAGAGAAACGAACAGTTCACCAGCACGCCGCCATCGATAAAGTCGAGCCGCCAGTTGCCTGCACCCACGAAGACGCCCGCCATCACCGGTCCAGCGGCCGGATGGCTCGAGTCGGTTACCGAAGGAAGCATGGACGTGATCATTTTGCTGAAGCCGCCCAGCAACGCATTGCCGGTGCAGCTTGCCGGCAGGCGGCCGGCGGCGATGCAGCGATTCATCGCCCGCTCTTCCGGGTCCTTGGGCTGCAGGGACTGCACCACATCCGCACGGGTTGGCATCGGCGGATTGGCCTCAGCCTTCTTGAAGGCGGCATCTTGCGCGTCGCGCTGCCGCTGCTGCGCGTTGGTTGCATTGGTTTTCTGCTGCGCCGTGGGCTGCTGGCAGGTGGGCAGCAGCTTTTTCAGGTCGCCGCGCGTTTCATACGTGTACTCTGGAAAGCCGTTGGGCCGCATGTGATCGGGGTGCGCCACCATGCAGGTCGAGCTGTCGGAGAGGTCGCGCATGTTGCAACTGTCGATGTGCAGCCGCTCACCATTGCACACATAGGTCAGGCCCGGGACAATGGCCGCATCTTGGGCTCGTGCAGGCGAGAGCATCACGCTTGAAGCGGATAGAAGACTAAGCACCCAAATCGAATGTTTCACCTTCGGATCTCCATTCAACAGGCAAACGGCCCTCATCAGGAGGCGCCGAGCTGTCTTAAAGCTTCGGTTGTGTTGGCTGCCGCGGGGGACTCGGTGGACTCGATCCTAGACCCAAAGCGTCTTGGCAAGCAAGAAAAACTCCAGCGGGCGAACCGAGGTTCATTCGGCGCAGCCGCGCCTCATGGAGCGTTG
>JASHYS010000406.1 GCA_030042915.1 Acidobacteriaceae bacterium | reverse complement strand
GTGCGCGCAATGCCCTTCAGCACCAGCACCAGCGCGCGGCGCGCGCCGCAAATATTAATGGGCTCATACGACGCGTTCAGCACCAGCACCGGCATTTGCAAAATGTGCGCATGAGCATGATGAGCTGTGCCGTGATCGGCGGCCAGCACCACGGCCTTGGCAATGGCCTTTTGCTTGCGCGCGTGAATCATGGCTTTTCCCAGCGACATCACATCCTCCAATTAATAAGGCGACTGTCCCGGCAGCAACGAGAAACCCGCTGCGTGCTGAACCTCGTCCGGCACGGCGCCGCTCACCGATTCGGGATCGTCAACATCGTCCGCCTCAAATCTGCGGTCCTCTAAACCAAGTCCGGGCCCAAAACCCTGCGCGCGTTGCGCCCGCGACAGCGTGGCCACCCAAATCGACGCTGCTCCGGCACTCAGCATCGCCTGCGCCGCCGCGCGCACGGTGGCTCCGGTGGTCAGAATGTCATCCACCAGCAGAATGTGTTGCGCCTTCACCTTGGACGGATCGGCAACTGAAAATGCACCGCGCACATTGAGGCGGCGCTGGCGCGGCGTCAAGCCGGCCTGGGTTTCGGTGGCGCGCAAACGCAACAGCGTACTCGGCGCCAGCGTCAGCCGCCATTGCGGATGGCTTTTGCGCAGAAACTGAAGAGCCTCGCTGGCCAGCAAACGGGACTGGTTGAACCCGCGCTCCGCCAGCTTCGACCGGTGCAACGGCACTGGAACCACGAGCATCTCTGGCGGTGTCTCGTCTGCCAGTTGCGCGATCGCCCCAGCCAGCATGCGGCCCAAGCCCTGCACAGCCGGGTGCAGGCGGTCGTATTTCAGCGCGTGGATGGCATCGCGCATCAAGCCTTGATAGAGGCCATACGAAACGGCCTTCACAAACGGCGGCGGCGCCAGGCGGCAAGCCCGGCAAAGCGTCGAAGGCGCCGGTGCGGTCAACGCATCGCCGCAGCGCGCACAAGCCGGAGCGGTCTGGATCGGAAATTCCGTCCAGCAGGCATCGCAAATTGGAACTATAGAGAGGCGCGGCAGAGGATAGCCGCAAAGAGCACAAGGGGCGGGTAAAAGGGTGCAACTCAAACTATCGATTGGACTTCGGAGTACGCGAACCACCGCCCGCCACCGCGTGGTTTGCGACGGCGGAACCTCGATCATCCGAAAACTGGAGCCGGTTGAGAAGACGCACCTCGCACCGCGGGCGATGCGAAAGATATGCTGCCCGATGCGCCCAGTATAGCGCAGTCGAAGAATTACGGCTCGGCTTGAGAGATGTGCCCCCAAGGCAACGCGGGCAGGGGCAAGTTTGTCGCTGCCCGCTCAAAAGGTCCGTGGTTCACCAAAAGGTGTTCCAATTCGGGCTTCAGCCTTCCTATGAAGCCGAAGGCCTACTCACGGTGGCTGGGGTGCGCGTGCTCGTGCTCGCGATCCGCCTCATAACGTTCGCGCTCCTTTTCGCGCTCGCGTTCGGCGTCGGTTTTCGCATCGCGCGCCGCATCCTTTACTTCGCCCCAGGCCTTCTGGGCCTTACCCTTCACCTGTTGAGCTGCTCCTTCCACTTGGGCGTTGGTATCGCCCGTCCACCCACCCACCTGACGCTTCACTCGACCTGCCGCGTCTTTGACTGCACCTTTTACACGATCTTTATCCATGATTTTTCACCTCGTGTTGCGTTTAACTATGGGTTTAAAACCGCCGGCCCGGCTAGTCACCCGTTCTTTTTTCCGTGCCTTTGAAATCACAGCATGGAATTGTGACTAAACCGCCCTTCGTCCCGTGATGAGCTGGATGAGCAAAAGCACCAGCGCGATCACGAGCAGAATATGAATGAATCCTCCCAACGTGTACGACGAAACCACGCCAAGCAACCACAAAACCAGGAGGATGATAAAGATTGTCCAAAGCATCCTTCACCTCCGCACGACGCTTTCGCGTCCACAAACACCCTTTGACGTCGAGGGGAGGTGACGAGGTTGTCTGCGGGGAGCGTGTCAAAGATGAATCTTCCCACGCAACCCACGCGAGGCGACTGCGCATCAGCCTTTAGTCTGGCGAACCAAAGGCCGGACCTTTGTAAGGTCGTTAAAACCTCAGGCTAGGAGAACCCGGCTGGCAGAAGAATCGTCCCTAAAAGACGCCGGCCATGTAGGCTTCGGCCGGGCGTAGCTTCTCTGACTTCGAACCACATTCTTCCAGCACTACGGGCGACAGGGTAATGACCGGGCAGTGCGTGTGAGCCAGAGTTTTGTATACCACCCCGTGGCGCGTGATGGCGGCAAACGTCGAGGCGCCTTGCGCACCCAGGACAATCAGGTCGGCCTGTTGCGCGCGGCTTTGATAAAGCAGTTCCTCCGTGGGATCGCCGGGCACCACGATGGCCTGGATCGCAATCTGCCCCTGCAATGAAACGGGAACCAGAGCGAGCATTTCTGCTTCCACATCGTCGAGCGACCGGCCGGCCAAAAACTCAGCGCGATCCTGCGGGCGGATCACATGCTGCAGAATCAGCCGCGCTTTGTGCTGAACTGCCAGTTCCGCTGCAAATGCAGCCACCACGTTGGTGGCCTCGTGCATGCTGGCTGCGCACAGAATCGTGCGAGTAGCAAAATTGCGGTAGTTGCCATCTACTACCTCGGGGCCGACGATATAAACCGGCGATGTGGCCATGCGCAACACCGCCTCAGCCACCGATCCGACCAGCAGTTTGCTGATGGGGCCCGGAGAATGCGTGCCCATCACGATCCGGTCGATCTCTCGCTCGTGGGTGTAGGCCAGAATCTCGTCGGCCGGCAGACCCGGGCGCACCACCACCTCGCAGTGCAGGCCCGCCTCGCGTGCGCGCTGCGCCAGCGGTTCCAGGTGCTGCTTCTCGCTCCGCGCCGCCGCCGCGTAATCGTAGTAACGAATGCCCGACGCTTCTGACGCAGCCACGACGAGCGTATCGTAAGCATGAAAAAGGATCAGATCGGACCCAAATTCCCTGGCTTGCGCAAGCGCAAACGAGAAGGCTTTCTCGTCGGCCGGAATCTCGGAGGCGAAGAGGATGGCAGAGGGTCGACTCCACCCTGGCTTCAATACGGATGCCATGGGAACCTCCTTCAAGTGCGCCATATGGTTACAGATCGGACTGCGGTTCTGCGGTGTTTAGCCGCACATCAACAGGTGATCCATCTCACCTCTGGGCGATCCCATCACCCACTTTCTTTCACTGCTCCCGCTTCAAACCGCATTTTAGTCTTGGCGGGCCCGGCGGCTCACTTACGTTTGGTGAAATTGTGTTCCGGATTAACAGATTTGTCCAGCTAGGCAAAACCCTCGCGCCCGTCGCGGCACCTTAAAGGACAATCACCCCGCTCCTTCGTCGCACCTGAAGTGATCCCAATCACAGCCCGCCCTCTCGAAAACTGTTCTTCTGTACGGGAATCGTGGCCCTCATCAGCGAGATCCGAGGGCGCCTTGCAGAGTGAGGGTTTAAGTCGCAGTAACCCAATGGATTACACGACATGAACCCCAGCAGGACGGATTCGGCGCCCTGGCGCCGCGGTCCCCGGAGGTTGTATGCAACCGATGCATCAGATTCCCGCTCGTGGCGGGATTGACTACGACGAATCGCCGTTCCTTGCCATCTGGGAAGTCACACAGTCCTGTGACCTGGCGTGCA
Source organism: Acidobacteriaceae bacterium (assembly GCA_030042915.1). Next base: position 29,563 of record JASHYS010000406.1, on the reverse strand, counting down.
AGCACTGCCGCGCAGCCGCGCAGCCTATTCCCCACCCCGACGAACTGACGCATGCCGAGGGCCTGGCGCTGATTGACCAGATCGCCGACATGCACATTCCCATCTTCGTGTTCACAGGTGGCGACCCGCTCAAGCGCAAGGACCTTTTCGAATTGGTTCGCTACGCGGCCGGCAAAAACGTGCAGGTAGCCATCACGCCCAGCGCCACACCGCTTTTGACGCGGGAACAGATCTTCAAGATGAAAGAGGCGGGCGTTGTGCGCTTGGGCATCTCGCTCGACGGTTCCACCCCCGAAATTCACGACGCGTTCCGCGGGCTCGCGGGCGCATGGGCGCGCACCATCCAGGCCATCGAGTGGGCCAACGAGGCCGGCATTCCCATACAGGTGCACACCACAGTCAGCCGCCACAATGTGCACGACCTCGACAACCTTTGCAATCTGTTTGAAAAACTGGCCATCGTCATGTGGAACGTATTCTTCCTTGTCCCCGTGGGCCGCGGCCAGTTGGATGACCTTTTGAGCGGAGACGAATTCGAGAAAGTGTTCGGCAAGATCTATGAGCTCTCGCGGCGCGCCAATTTCCAGATCAAGACCACTGAGGCCATGCACTATCGGCGCTACCTGCTGCAGCACAACCTTGAAGAGCGCCGCATGGGACATGGGCACGGCCATCCCGCCACCCACGCTGCACACTATGAGCCCGGCGCGCCCAAGGCAGATGCCGAAAGCCGCAATCACGCATGGGCCACGCGCCGCGTCAACGACGGCAAAGGCTTTGTCTTCATTTCTCACGTGGGCAACGTGTATCCCAGCGGCTTTCTACCCATTCACGCCGGCAACATTCGCGAAACCCAGCTGGCTGAGATTTACCGCAACGCGCCCATCTTCAAGGCTCTGCGCGACACAGCGCGCCTTGAAGGCAAGTGCGGGGCATGCGAGTACAAGCAAATCTGCGGCGGGTCGCGGGCGCGAGCCTACGCGCTCACTGGCGATCCGCTTTCGCAGGAACCCTGCTGCATCTACCAGCCCAAGAACTGGGACCCGGAACTGGAGCAGAAGGCCGAAGCCTTCCGGCATCCTTTGCCCACAGCGCCGCTGGTGACGCTGTAGAACCCACACTCCGCTGCGCTGCTCCCTTGTCCCAGTCGGGTCTCTGGCGAGCAGTGTGCGCGCGGGGTGGATTGGTCCCCGCCTTTCATATACTTGAACCAGGCGCATGACCACTCGCACCGATACATTTCTATCCACCATTCTGGCCTCGACGCGCGCTTCGCTGGCAGCCGCGAAGGCTGACGTGCCAATGGTGGAACTGGAGCGCCGCGCAGCCGGGCATCGTCCGCGGGGGTGGGCTGCCGCGCTGCGCCGCCAGGCCGCTCACGGCCCTGCGGTCATTGCCGAGATCAAGAAGGCCTCGCCCTCGAAAGGCCTGATCCGCGCCGACTTCGACCCCGCCTGGCTGGCTCGCCGCTATCGGGCCGGCGGCGCCGCGGCGCTCTCGGTACTTACCGATGAGCCGTACTTCCAGGGCAGCCTGCGCAACCTTGAGATGGCTTCGGCTGCTGCTCCTCTGCCTTGCCTGCGCAAGGACTTCATCATCGACGAGTACCAGATCGTCGAAGCGCGCGCGCACCGCGCCGACGCCGTCCTGCTCATCGCTGCTGCGCTCTCCGGCGCGGAGTTGAAGCGCTTCGCTCAGGACGCCCGCTCGCTCGCGCTCGACGTTCTGGTCGAGGTGCACACTGCGAGCGAACTCGATGAGGTTCTCGATGCTCTCGGCGAATCGGGCGCAGACGCCATCGGCGTAAACAACCGCGACCTGAAAACGTTCGAGGTGAGCCCGGAAATCTCGCTTGCCCTCGCCGGCCGTATTCCCGCCGGCGTGGTGCGCGTCACCGAAAGCGGCATCTCCACGCGCCAGGACATTGCGCGCCTGCGCAAAGCCGGCTTCCACGCCTTTCTCATCGGCGAAAGCCTGATGCGCCAACCCGATCCCGGCGCCGCACTGGCTGAACTTCTTTCCGGGGCCCTATCTGCGCCATGAGCCTCTGGATCAAAATCTGCGGCAACACTTCGCTGGCCGACGCCCAGCTTGCCGCTGATGCCGGCGCTGATGCGGTGGGATTTGTCTTCGCGCCCAGCCCGCGGCGCGTAAGTCCCCAGCAGGTGGCGAAAATTGCGCCGCATTTGCCGTCGGCACTCGAAAAGATTGGCGTCTTTGTCGACGCCAAGCTCAATGAGATCGTGGCAGCGGTGCAGACTGCGGGGTTGACCGGGGCGCAATTGCATTGGAACGCGCCGCCAGACCTGCCGGCCAAACTGCGCGAGCGACTCGGGCCGAAGCTGCGCATCGTGCGCGTCGTGCACTTTAATGAAGCCTCGGTAGAGCAAACAAGCATGTTGGCGCAGGATGCGCACATCGATGCCATCCTCATCGATTCCTGCTCCGCAACCGCCGCTGGCGGCACCGGCCAGACCTACGATTGGGCTCTCGCCGGCAAAACGCTCTTCCAAAACCAAAAGGCGCGCCAGCCAGTCATTGCGGCCGGCGGACTGACACCCGGCAACGTCGCCCAGGCCGTCGCTGCCTTGCGTCCGTGGGGCGTGGATGTCGTAAGTGGCGTTGAGCTTGCTCCGGGCCGCAAGGACGCTGCCAAGATTCGCGCTTTCATTGCCAATGCCCGAGCGGCGCACGATGTAACCTCGCGCTCCAGGTAGCCGTGAATTCGTCAGGAATGTTCCTGAGCCGCGCTTTCGCACTCGAGCATCCAAAAGCCCGTAGAGAGTCCCCGGAGGTTCGCCGATGGACACGTTTCTTGCCCCCATTGAAAATCCCGCCAGCCCTATGATGAAGCTGGTTTACGCCATGTCGCGCCGTAAGTTCGGGAAAGTGATGACGCCGCTCAAAGTCTTTGTCGCGCGCATGCCGCTGGCCTTCGGCAGATTTTCCGGCAATATCAGCAAGCTCGATAAGAAGCTTGAACTCCCTGCTGAAACCCAGATGCTGGTCCGCGAGCGCGTGGCGCGCATCAATGTCTGCGAGTTCTGCATCGACATCGGCCGTTCGTTGGTCATCAAGTCGCGAATGAACGAGGCCAAGTTCGAGGCGCTCGACGACTACGCCACAAGCCCGCTCTTTTCCGACGCCGAGCGCGCCGCGCTGGACTATGTAACCGAGCTGACGCGGCAGAAGCAGGTGAACCCTGGCACTTTCACGCGCCTGGCCAAGCACTATTCCGAGCGCTCCATCTGCGAGATCGTATGGCTGGTGGCCAGCGAGCACTTCTATAACATGACCAACATCGGGCTGAACATTCATTCCGATATGCTTTGCGAGATTGCCCGGAAGAAGTAAGCGATCCTGAGTTTGGGCGCTTCTTTGACACTCATATTCCCAGTTGGTAGCCTTGAATAAGGCTCAGCTGGAAAGATCTCTCCTTCCTCTCTTCCAGTGGCTTCTTATTTTGATTGTCCCCGTCGTCTAGCCCGGCCTAGGACACCGCCCTTTCACGGCGATAACACGGGTTCAAATCCCGTCGGGGACGCCAACAGCGAGTTTTTCCGTCGAAGTCGATTCCTGCAAATTGAAAAGCAGGGGGTGGGAGCGTTTCACAATCCCATCATCTGCTCCTTCTTGTCGTGTGCGGCCGGCCTCCGGTGGTTGAATTTTCACCGGATTCGCCGTATTCTATAGAGGCAAACGCGTTTGTCCGCCGGTTTTTCCGTGTGCGCACCGGCTGGCGGAGAGATGAGTGGGCTTACGGCCCACTTTTTATTTGGGACAAAAAGCGGGCATGCGCACGCCGGGCATTTGGCGCTTAACCCGCTGAAAATAAACCGCCTGTAGGCGGTGAAGACTTCATGACGATGCAGTTGGACGAAATCCGGTTGGCGGCGGAGCGGGTGGCCGCCTCGCACGGGCTCGATGTGGTCGATGTCGAATTCACGGGGCCGGCCCGGGAGCGCACCCTGAGGGTATCCCTCGAAAAGAACGCCGAGGGCCGGGCGCAGCTGAAGGCGGCCGCCGAGGCTGGCCAGGAGGGTTTGCCCGGCAAGCTTCTTGAAGGCTCGCTTGCCGTGGAGCAGCTGTCGGGCGTGACGCACGAAGATTGTGCGGCCTTCAGTCGCGATTTTGGGGTCTTGCTCGACGTGGAAGATCTCGTTCCCGGCGCCGCGTACACGCTGGAAGCCAGTTCACCGGGCCTGAACCGAAAGCTCTCCCGTCCGGACGACTTTGAGCGGTTTGCCGGTTGCCTGGTGAAGGTACTGACCTTTGATCCGGTCCGCAACAACCGGCATTGGCAGGGACGGCTGATGGCGGGACCGAAACTTGCCGCTGAAGGTGGAACGATCACACTGGATCTGGCCGCGGCGAAACGGCACGGCAAGAGTTCGGCCCGGCGAACTGGCGTAAATACAGTGGAGATCGCCTTGAGCAACATAGAGAGGGCGAATCTGGTACCGGAGATCTAGAAGCAGGCAACAGGGATTAAGGAACAGGAACAGAAAAACAAGGACGTAGGGACGAGGGACGAAGAACCACGGAACAAGCTCTTGATTGTGGAAGTTGCGGCGCTGGGACTTGAACTGGGTTCGCGATCTCAAGGAAACGAGAGTCAGCAGTATGGCAACAAGCGCTTTGTATCAAAGTATCGAGCTTCTGAGCGAAGAGAAGGGCATTGACCCCAGTATCGTTGTGGGCGCGGTGGAGGAAGCCATCGCCCTGGCTACGCGCAAGTACTACAAGACTCAGGAAAACATGCGCGGGGAACTGAACAAGGAGACAGGCGAGATCACGGCCTACATTTATAAGACCGTCGTCGCCAGTGAAGACGAGATCGAAGATCCCGTCAACCAGATCACGCTGGAAGAGGCCAACGAGATGGCGCCGGGCGTCGAGGTGGGTAGCGAGATCCGCATCTACCGCGACACCAGCCCGCTGGGCCGCATCGCGGCGCAATTGGCCAAGCAGATCATCTTCCAGAAAGTCCGCGAAGCCGAGCGCGATACGGTCTTCCAGGAGTACGCGCACCGGGAAAAGGAAGTGCTCAACGCGACCGTGAAACGTGTCGAGGGCCAGGACATCATCTTCGATCTGGGCAAGGCCGAAGCGCGCTGCCCCAAGCGCGAGCAATCGCGGCTGGAGCAGTTCAGCGTGGGCGAGCGTGTGCGCGTAGTGCTGCTGAAGGTGGACCGCGCGGCCAAGGGACCGCAGGTGATTGTGAGCCGCGCCGCGCCGGAGCTGGTGCAGAACCTTTTTCAGTCTGAAGTGCCCGAGATCTACGACACCACTGTGGTGATCAAGGCCATTGCGCGCGAGGCCGGTGAGCGCACCAAGATCGCCGTGCAGAGCCGCGACAAGGATGTGGACCCTGTGGGCGCGTGTGTGGGCATGAAGGGTATGCGCGTGCAGTCGATCATCCGCGAGCTGCGTGGCGAAAAGATCGACATCATCGAATTTTCCGAGGAGATTACTACCTTCGCAGAAAAAGCGTTGCAGCCGGCCAAGGTGAGCCGCGTCTCCATCACCGACCTGAACGAGAAACAGCTTGAAGTGATCGTCGACGACACGCAGCTGTCGCTGGCCATCGGCAAAAAGGGCCAGAACGTGCGGCTGGCGGCCAAGCTGCTGGGCTGGAAGATCGACATCAAGAGCGAAGAGGAGAAGCGCCAGGAAGTCGAGCAGCAGATGCAGGCGCTGGCCGGCGCGCCAACCACGCCCATCGAGCAGGTGAGCGAGCTGGGTGAGGGCATCATTCAGAAACTGGTCACAGCCGGCATCACCACCGTCGAGGCATTGGCCGACATGACGCCGGAACAGCTCGAAGAGATCCCTGGCATCGGCGAAAAGACGCTGGAAAAGATCTCGGTGGCCGTACGCCATTACTTCGGCCAGTTTGAAGAGGCGCAGGCTGCTGAAGCTGCAGGTGCGGAACAGCCGGCGGCTGAGGGCGCAGCAGCGGCGGAGACAGCCGACGCCGCTGCGGAATCAGCAGAGGCGGGCCAGGAGAACGCCGCCGAAGTTCTGGAGGAAGCGGAAAGCGTGCGCGCGGCGCAGGCGGAAACCGACGATCTTGCCGCGGCCGACGAGGCCACCGAGGCTCTGGCCGAAGACGAGGCCGAGCAGGCAAGCCGCACCGCGGCCGAATTTGCTTCGGAGAACGCGCCTGTTGCCGAAGAAAGCGAACCTGCGGACGCGGAAGATAAGCAAGAGGGAACGGACAGCAAACATTGATTCTGGTTTTGCCGTAAGGGAAATTTGGCGGCACGAAAACGAAAAGAGGCGGATGAGCAAGGTACGTATCAACGATCTCGCGAAGGAGCTGGAAGTCAAGTCTCGCGCGATTCTCGACCTTCTTCCGGAACTCGGCGTGAATGGAGCCAAGACGCACTCCAGCTCGCTCGAAGAGGAGGAAGCGGAGAAGGTTCGTGCGCACTTTGCTCAGGAAACGCGGCATGCTGCGCATGCCGGCTCGGCACCCGCGCGACACGCCGCGCCGGCCATTGTTCCCAAAATCGATCTCTCGCACATCTCCAAGCCCGGCGATGTGATGAAAGCGGTTCTCGCCAAGAAGAAAGAGGAGGAAGAGGAAGCGCGGCATGCTCACGCACCGGCAAAGCCCGCCGCGCAACCGGCGCCGGCGAAGCCTGCCGCGCGGCCTGCGACGCCCGTAGCCGCTGCTCCGCCTGCACGCCCTGAGCCGCGCAAAGTGGTTCCTCAACCGCGTCAAGCGCCGCCGATCGTCGCTCCTCCTTCCGCTCCTCCGGCCATTGCTACCCGTCCGCCAGCGGGCGCCGTCGTGGCCAAAGCCCCAGCCGGTGCGGTTGCGCCCAAGCGCCCAGTGGTTGTAGTGGCGCCGGCGGCCGCGGCCCCGAGACCGCCAGCGGCAGTGCGCGAAGAGCCAGTTCGGATCCCCGAGAAAGCACCAGCGGCGAAGCCGCCTGCCGTGGCCTCGGCCGCCACCGAAGTTTCTGCGCCTGCGCCCGTCTTTGAACATGCCGCCGCTCCAGCTCCCGTCACCGAGGGGCAGGGCGCCATACCTGCCATCGCTGCGGAGTCCACGACTGCGCCCGCACCGCGCGGCCAGGGTAAGGCTGCGCCGCCGCGCCGCATGGTGATGCCGCAAACTGGTCCTCGCCCGGTTTACAAGGCATCGATTGTTCCGCCAAGCGCTCCCGCAGCTGCAACGGGGGCCGGAATTCAGCGCGGCAAACCGATCTTCGATCGCAGGCCGGCTGCCGGCCAGGTTGGCATGGGGCAGCGGTTGGCTGGGAGCCCCGGAGCCGCAGGCCCGAGGCCCAAGCATCCCACACGCGCAACCTCGGGAGTGCCTGGGGCAGGTCCAATGGCTCCGGGCATGCGCCCCGGTATGGGAGCGCGCCCCGGCTTTGGTCAACGCCCGGGCTTCGGGCCGCGTCCCGGTCCCGGCGGTGGTCCAGCTCCGATGGAGACGCAGCGGCCGCAGCGCGCACCGTCGCGAGGCCGCAGCAGGGGCCAGCAGCAATACCCCAAAACCAAGGAAGGCCCGATGAAGGGCTTCGTGCCGCCGCCGCGCTACAGCGGCATGCAGGTCAGCACCGAGCCCGTTCCCATCACGCGCGAAATTACGGTGACCGAAGGCATCAGCGTAAATGACCTTGCCGAAAAGCTCGACGTGCGCGCCAAGGACCTGATCGCCACTCTGATGATGGGCAATGTATTCGTTACGGTGAACCAATCTCTCGGCTCGGAAATGATCAAGGACGTGGCCGCGAAGTTCGGCGCCGCGGCCAACGTCATCAGCTACGAAGAGGCATTGGAGAACGAAGCCATCGAAGAGGTGCTCGACACCGAGAACACCGAGATGGTCGAGGTCGCGCGCGCTCCTGTCGTCACTGTGATGGGGCACGTTGACCACGGCAAGACCTCGCTACTCGATGCCATTCGCGAAACCGACGTAGCCGCAGGCGAAGCCGGCGGTATTACCCAGCACATTGGCGCCTACAAAGTGAAGTTCGCCAAGGAAGGCTCGCCGGCTTCAGGCCGCGAGATCGTTTTCCTCGACACGCCGGGCCACGAAGCGTTTACGCGCATGCGTGCACGTGGCGCCAAGGTCACCGACATCGTGGTCATTGTTGTGGCTGCCGACGACGGCGTGATGCCGCAGACACTGGAAGCCATCGACCATGCCAAGGCCGCCGAAGTGCCCGTCATCGTGGCTGTGAATAAGATCGACAAGCCCGAGGCCAACCCAGAGCGCGTGAAGAAGCAGCTTGCCGACCGCGGTCTCATTCCTGAGGAGTGGGCCGGCGCAGGCCAGGAGGGTACGGTTTTTGTTGAGGTTTCGGCCAAGAAGCGCAAGAACCTTGACCTCCTGCTCGAGATGATCTGCCTCGTCAGCGACATCAAGGCTCCCAAAGCCACGCCGGGCCGCAAGGCCGTGGGCTCGGTGCTCGAGGCCAAGCTCGATCGCGGGCGCGGCGCCGTGGCCACCGTCCTGGTGCAGGATGGAACGCTTCGCTCCAACGAGAGCTACATTGTAGGCAATACCTTTGGCAAGGTGCGCGCTATGTTCGACGACCGGGGGCGCGCGCTCGAGGAAGCCGGGCCCTCCACCCCGGTTGAAGTTCTGGGCCTGGAATCTCTGCCCGACGCTGGCGACACTTTCCTCGTCGTCGCCGACCGCGACAAGGCCAAGTCCATCGCGCACTACCGCAAGATGAAGGAGCGCGATGCGCAGCTGGCCAAGAGCTCCCGCGTTTCGCTTGAGGCATTGTCAGAGCAGGTGAAGCAGTCGGGGGTGAAAGACATGCCGCTGATCATTAAGGGCGACGTAACCGGCTCGGTTGAAGTGCTGGCCGACTCGTTGGTGCGCATGTCCACTGAAAAAGTACGCGTCAAGGTGCTGCATTCGGGCGTCGGCTCCATAACCGAGAGCGACGTGCTGCTGGCGACGGCATCGAATGCCATCGTCATCGGATTCAATGTGCGTCCCGAGCGCAAAGCCGCCGAGCTGGCGCAGCAAGAGAACGTTGAAATCCGCCTGCACTCCATCATCTACGAGCTGCAGGATGAGATTCACCTGGCCATGATGGGCTTGCTCGAACCCACGTTCAAAGAGAACTACCTGGGCCGCGCCGAGATCCTGAACATCTTCAAGATTCCCAAGGTGGGCACGATCGCCGGCTGCCGCGTAACCGACGGCGTGATCCGCCGCGACGCCGAGGTTCGCGTGTCGCGCGACGGCGTGCAGATCTTCAAAGGCAAGATCGGTTCCCTCAAGCGCTTCAAGGACGATGCGCGTGAGGTGACCAGCGGCATGGAGTGCGGCATCGGCATCGCCAACTTCAGCGACTTGAAAGAAGGCGACGTGCTGGAGGCATTCAGCACTGAGAAGCTGGCCGCGGATCTGGGCGCGCTGACCTCGGCCAAAGCGTAGCTCTGGTTGCAGCGTCAGGTGCTCAACAATCGCGGCTACTGCTCGATTGGATCTACGGCCCGCGAAATGATGCCGTCGGCCTCGATCGACCGTCCGCTATCGCGCCATAACAGGAAGCTGACCGCCACGGCAGTGAAAGCGACGAGCGCAAGGCCCACGATAAGCCTGGGCTGATAGGAGCCGGCCATATCGAAGAGATGACCCACCACAACAGGTCCTGTTCCGCCGCCCACTGCGTAGGCCGTCCACGTGAGTCCGTAGAGCACCGAGAAATGTTTGCGGCCGAAATAGCGGGCCATCAGGTAGGGCGCCACGTCGGCTTCGCTGCCCAGGCCAATGCCAAGGAGCGCCGCGCCCGCCAGCGCGACTGATGTGCTGCCGGCAAACGCAAGAACCAACGTGCCGGCGGCCGCCAGGGCCAGGACGACGGTCTGAATCCGCTGCGCCGAGAAGCGATCGACCAGGATGCCGACACCAAGGCGAGCGACGATGCCTGCCCCGCCACGAACCGAGAGTGCGAGCGCTGCTGCCTGCACAGTGACGCCGTGTTCGGTGAGGATGGCTGCAAGATTGGTGACCAGGCCATTCTCGCTGAACGCGGAAAGCACAGTGATGGCTGCGAGCAGCCAAAATGCGGCACTGCGCATTGCCGCGCCAATGGTGACTCCAGCCGCAGGAACGGGGTCGTCGCGAACGGGGCCGGCGGGACGATTGCGCACCAGAAGCGCTGTAAGCGGCAAGCCGAGAATCGCAATGCCGCCGAGGAAAAGGTAAGCATCGCGCCAGCCGTGGTGGCCGATCACCCATTGCGTAGCAGGAGGGATGAGGATGGAGCCGACGCCGCTGCCGGTGAGAATCAGGGCGAGGGCGAAGCCGCGATGCTTGCTGAACCAGGTAAGCATGGTGCGGGTGTAGGCAAACTGCGCGGTTCCGTTGGCCGCCAATCCCAGAATGAAAAACGTGATGTAAAAGCGGAGGATGTGCGGACCGAGGCGGCTGAGCGAGGCAAGCGCCAGCGAGAACACGACGATGGCGGGAAGGATGATGCGCCGCGGGGCAAAACGGTCGAGCAGCATGCCGATCCCGGGCGATACGAGGGCCACCGTGATGGCCGCCAATCCGAATGCGCCGTCGATGGCTTCGCGCCGCCACCCGAAAGCCTGGTGGAGCGGATTGAGAAAAAGGCTGAAGGTGTACGGCACAATCGGAGCAAAGCTCGTCATTACGCCAACAAAGGCGGCGGCCGCGACGCTCCAGCCGGGATAGAGGAGCGAACTCTCACTGGCCACCTGGCGATTTGCAGGTCCACTCATCGGCCCGTTAGGTTCCTGCCGGCTGCGGCGGCGGTTCGCGGCGATAACCCTTTTGTGCCATGCGGCGGCTCAGATGCCGGAAAGCTTGATCGGAGATCATTCCCACACCGTTGCCCGACACAAAGCGATTGTAAAAGTTGAAGAGGGCGCAGGCCGCGATCGCATAGTAAATTGAAGAGTCGTCCCAGCCCGCGCTTTCGAGAGTTTCCACGTCGGCAAGAGCGATCGATCCGGAATCGATCGTAAGTTTGCGCACGAAGCGCAGGAGCGCCTTTTCCTTTTCTTCAAGGGGCGAGTTTTCCAGATCGTTCAGGACGCTCCAAACCAGGTTCTCGTCCTGGTAGAGCTGCGATGCGACGGCCGCATGCGCATTCTTGCAGAACTCGCACCGGTTCAGCGAGGAAGTGTAGGCCGCAATCAACTCGCGCAATGCCGCACTGATGGGCGCTTCCTCAAACATGATTTCGTGGGAAAGTTCGCACAGGTGATAGGCAATCCGCGGACGAAAAGCCAAAATATTCCAGATGCCCCAATACTCGGCGCCCGATTCCCTCGCCGCTGCAATCGCATCCGAGTAGGGTCCGGGTTGTGGGTTTGCTTTAATATCCGCAAGAAAGATCTGGCCGCCAATCGCTTTATTCGACAATGTCTTTTTCATGAATGGGGTCCGGGAAGATGGATTTCCGCTTGAACGCTGTGAAGCGATGGTCATGGAACGGCTAGGAGGTGGCAACCAACTTAAAGCCGAGACGCGAATCAACCGTTCGATGGAGCCAAAGAACAAAACGGGATTTTCGAACGATTGCACAGAATCCGGTGCAGTGAGGTTCGGCCGCGGCGGAGTTTTAACTTCGATCAACTCAACCCGCACTACAATGAACAGGGTTCGACTCGGCGCCACTCTTAATCCAGGGAGAATTCGATGCACGCGGACACTGCCGATCACGCTTTCCATGCAGCGCAATCGCTGCATCCGTCGAACCTTGCGTCGAAGACGGCGGCGACTTACACGCTGGTGACCGAGCCGGATCAGGGCCTGACTCCGATTTACAACCTGATCGCTTCGGCGAAGAAGTCGATCGACATGACGATGTACGAGTTGACTGACACCACGGTGACCGGCATGCTGGCCAAGGCCGCTGCTGCCGGTGTCACGGTGCGCGTGATTCTGGACCAGAGTGGCGACGAAAAAACCACCAACACGTCCGCCTATGAAGACCTCGAAAAAAACAAATGCGGCGTGCACTGGTCAAACCCGGCATACGCCGTGACGCACCAGAAAACCATCACCGTGGATGCAGCGACCTCGGCAATCATGACGTTGAATCTTACGCCGGCAGCCTACGCGACCACGCGCGACTTTGCCGTGATCACCAACAACGCCTCTGATGTGGCCGCCATCGAAACAACCTTCGATGCGGACTTCAAGAACGCCGCCATTACACCGCCCACGGGCGAAAACCTGGTGTGGAGTCCGACCAACGCGAGCAGCGCACTGCTGGGGCTGATCAACAGCGCTACCAAGTCTCTGCTCATCTCGCAGGAGGAGTTCGACGACAAGGCCCTCGTGTCTGCAGTCGAAGCCGCGCTGAAGCGCGGCGTTCAAGCAACGCTCGTGCAGGAAAACCTCGAAAACCAATACAGCACCACGCTCACGGCACTCAAGAATGCCGGCGCCAGGATTGCGGTCTACACATCGGCAACCGGCTATTACATCCATGCCAAGACGGTTCTTGCGGATTATGGGACGGCCAACGCAAAATTGTTTGTCGGCTCTGAGAATTTCACCGCCGATTCGCTGACCAAAAACCGTGAGCTCGGCCTCATCTTTTCCGACGCGGCTTGCATGGCGGGCGTGAATGCCGCCATCACCAAGGATTACGAGAACGCAACTCCGTTCTGATCGAGCGGCCAATTGCTCGCATGCAGCTCTCGAGGGCGTTTCCCCTTGCCGTTCCGCGCAGCCGCCGCTTACACTGGTTTGCAACTCCGCTGTGCAAACCAAAATGCTTGATTTCTTTCGTCGCCGTCTCGACGATCTGCTGACCTGGGTTTTTCTGCTTCTGGTTGCGGTGGTTACGGTTCTCGATCCTCCGGTTTTTGCCACGTCAGGCGGATCGTTGCTCGCACGCGTCGTTCTCTGGTCCACGGCCGTGCTGATCGTTGCGCTCCTTGCCGCTGCACCAGTCAGTCCACTCGCCCGATCCTTGCGCCAAATTGGAGGCGACATCGGCCCCGTTGCCGTTGCCGTTGTGGGTTATGTGAGCCTTAAACTTCTCCATGCTTCGGGCATCACTGCATGGCTCGGCATTCCATCCTTCGACCACTGGATGATGGCAGCGGATGTCGCGCTTTTCGGCCGGACTCCCTATCTCTGGTTCGACCGCTGGGGTCTCGACAGCGGGCTCTTTCTCCGCATCATGTCAGCTTTTTATGCGCTCTATCCCTTCACTCCGCTTCTCGCGGTGGGCTGGTTCATGTTCAAACGCGACAGGGAGCAGTTCCGCCTCGTCCGCCGCGCTCTCATCCTCTCGCTTTATGCCGGCTACTGCTGCTACCTGCTGATTCCAGTTTCGGGCCCGCTTAGCCTTTTGGGTCCGCGATTGCCCGATTTTCTCGAATCCACTCGGATCTATTCGTTTCTCGCTGATAATTTCCGCTATCGCTACGATTGTTTTCCCAGCCTCCACACGGCAAATCCCTGGCTGGTCGTGTGGTTGAGCCGTGGCAAGCTGCCGCGCGGGCTGATAATTGGGGCAGTCATCGTCTGCTGCGGCATCACGCTCTCTACCATCGCGCTGCAAGTGCACTATGGCATCGACGATCTCGCCGGGTTGGCGTGGATTTTCCTCATTGCGCCCGTGGCGCGAGCCACGCTGCCGAGTGAGCAAACGAATTAGGTTAGAGGCCGGAAAACTGCTTTAGATCGCCGCGTCGCGCCGCCACACGGCTGCGTCGAAGCTGTGTGTGCAGGCGTAGCCTTCGTCCTTGTAGAGCGCGATGGCCTCGCCATTGGCCTCAGTCACAGTGAGTGAAATCTCAGTGGCGCCCAGGCGCATGAAATGGAAGGCGGCCTGCGCCAGCAGCATCCGTGCCAGCCCTCGGCGGCGAAAGGAGGGATGGACGCAGACCTGCGTCAGATGACCGCTTCGGCCGCTCACGCGCGAGCCCAGCACCAGCGCAACCAGCTCATGGCTGCCGCGTTCCACAACCACAAGTGACGCCTGCGCGGCAAAGCTGCCACAACCTGCGTAGTGCACGATATTGTTGAGAAAACGCATGGAGCCGTGCGCCGATCGGTACTGATCATTGATGAGGCTGTCGGGATGACCACGGTAAGCTTCGCAAATCAGCCGCGCCGCACCGGCCAGATCGGTTTCGCGCCACGGGCGCAGTTCCAGGTTGCCGGGCAATTCCGGCCGAGGCGGATTCCAGTGTCCCTCGAGCGACTGCACCAGGAAAAGCCTTCGGAAGACCTCAAATCCAGATTCGCGGAAAGCCCCGGCATACGACCCGGAGGGATGCAACAAGAGCTGCGATTCGATGCGATCGACGTGAGGCGAGTTGACCAGTAATTCAAACAGGTGCCGCAACAGCTTGTTTTCCATGGCCAGGGCGGTGTCAGAGCTGTCACGCGTTCCGGGCAGCGCAAACACCTCGCCAATCACTGCCTTCGTTTCCTCGTAGACACAAAAGACATACCCGGTTACCTGGCCGCCTTCAAGAACCGCGTAACCAGGCAGCATATGATTATCAAGATATTGCATGAGCAAGCGCGCCGAGGCCTGGTAATCCCAATGCAGGCGCTGCCCCCATAATTCGCCCTCGGCCTCAAGCAAGCGATGCAGCGCCGATGCACCAAAGTGGCGTAGATCGAGAATCTCGATGGGACTTTGCGATGTTTCCATGCCTTCTCTTGCGGATACCCGGTTAAATTGACTGAAGGCCGACGCGTGTGCGAGCCAGGGCATAGGTCAACGTGGTTCCTCACTCCACCCCGCATCGGGAAAAACTCTCCCCGACACTTTGCCATGAGTGAGCATGAGACCGCAAGTTGAGGCGCGATTGAGAGTTGCGATCCAGCCTAACGACCGCCCACGAGATACACTTCCAGGCCCTGCTCTGGCCAGGCAAACAGCTGTTCGTATTGACGGCCTTCGAGAAGCTCCTCGAGTGCGACTTGCGTGTCGAGATCGACCCCATGGCGGCCCTGGACGCGCGCCACCAGAATATGCTGCTCGTCGGGTACGCCGCTCTCGTCGTAGTTCACCACCTCGTGATCTCGGTAAAAAGCAAGGCCGTATTCCACGTCCCGCCGCACACGGAATACGGCCACGGTTTCGCCGGCGGGCGCCACGCCTGCCAGCTTGTCGGCAAGGGGCCGGGCAGAGTAGGAACGGTCGAGAAGGTGTATCACGCGCTTGGTTGAAGCGATGCCGGGAATACCGAAGCAGGGCCCCACGCCATAAACGAAGAGCAGGAGCACAACCAGAATCCAGCAGGTGGCAAGTCGAAGCCGCACCACGCCGAACCCTCTGGTGACAATGAGGATCAATAAGGCCGCTCCCACCGCTGCCAGCGAGGCTGCGGCAAGCGCGTGTGCTGGCGGAATGGCTGCACCATGGACTACGAACCAGGGCAGGAGCAGCACGATCATGGTCAACGTTCCACACACGGCGGCATGGCCCAACAACAGCCACCAGTTCAGACCCGGACCCCGGCGGCGGAACAGATAGTCGCCGGTGAGAATGGTGATGGGAGGAATGGACGGGAGGATGTAACCAGGCAGTTTGGATTGCGAAAAGGAAAAGAACACGACCGGTATAAGCGACCAGAGCACCAGGAACTCGGGGAAGGCGTCGCCCGGCCGTGTGGGCAGCGGCTTGCCCTCGCGCGAGCGGCGCAGACGCCATTCGGCCACCGAAGTCTGGATACCGTCGATGAGCGCGCGTACCGCGATCACCGTCCACGGCATGAGCGCCAGCAGCAAGACCACAAGGTAGTACCAGAAGGGCTGCTCGTGTTCGTAGCGGCCGGTTGCGAATCGTTCCAGGTTGTGTTCGAGAAAGAACTCGCGGAAGAAGGTAGGATTCTGGTGCTGCACGGCGATAAACCAGGGCAGCACCATGGCAAAATAAAGAACCACCCCCGGCCACCACAGCGAGCGGGGCAGGATGTGCCATTCCTTGCGCAGGAAGGCGAATGCAACAATGATGATCGCCGCGAGCAAAGGCGCTACCGGGCCCTTGGCGAGGGTTGCCAGTCCAGTGAAGAAATAGATGTCGTAAAGCCAGAACTTCGAGCCGGTTTCGTACCATGCATACCAGCCCAGAAGCCCGATGGCCAGCGGTGCGGCCATCTGCATATCGGTAGAAGCTCCGCGGGCGAACCCGATGATTCCGGCGCAGGCCACCGTGATGAGCGCGGCGTCAAGATGTCCGCCCGGACGGAATCGTCGCATGTGCAGGTAGATGAGCCCCACCATGATGAACGCAAACGTGGTCGAGGGCAGACGCGCGCTCCAGTCGTGAACACCGAAATCCTGAAACAGAAACATGGCGCGCCAATAGTAAAGGGCAGGCTTCTCAAGCCATGGGCGTCCGTATAGATACGGTGTGACACAAGCGCTGAGGCGGTCCTTCAGTGTGTGTGCCGAGTCGAATCGCACAAGCATCTCGTGCGCAATCTGGGCGTAACGCGGCTCGTCGGCGCCCACCAGGCCAAGACCGTCGCCGCCCAGAATAGGCGTAAGGCCGTAGAGCAGGAAGAAAATGCTGAAGACCAGAAAGACCGCTGCCTCGCGGGCCGCGGCCCACCGGAACACGCGCCTGCCGCGGGCTGCGGCAAAATCTCTGCCCTGGGGTTCCACGGGATTTCTTATCTCTTGCATTGCTCAAGGAAGCGCGCAGCAGCTTGTCTATATCCAGCGGCGGCTCCGCATTTTGGCACAGGACAGATGGAGGATGAGCCGCCCCGGCAGGCTTTGAAAGCCGCAACCGGCACGGTGATGTTGCAGCATTTCGCCAGCGTCAAGGCTATCAGATTCTTCCGGGTTCTCAACGGCTTGAGCATCAAGCGCGTTTTGAGACTCTGCCGTTTCTCCTGGCCAAGGCGCCCTGCAGCAGAGCGAGAATCTCTTCAAGAGCGCGCGAAAGCGGACCGTCGGCGGTGCAGCCCGACGCGTTTTCGTGGCCACCGCCGCCCAGCCGGGTGGCGATCTCGGCTACGTTCACATTACCCTTGCTGCGCAGGCTCACACGCACGCGCCCCTCCGGCAGTTCGCGCAGAAAAACCGCGGTCTCGATATCTGCTATGCCCAGGGCGATGTTTACGATACCTTCGCAATCTTCTTCGGCGGCGCAGGCGCGCATCATGTCCTGATGCGTCACCCACAGCCAGGCGATGCGCCCTTCACGCTTCAGATTGCGCAGCGCGGCGCCTAGGATGAGCAGCTTGGAGGCAGGCGCAGAAAAGTAGATTTCCTGCGCAATCGCAATGGGGTCGGCTCCTGCTTCGACCAAATCGCGCGTCAGCGCAAAGGTGGACTCCTGCACATTGCCGTACAAGAAGCCGCCTGTATCAGTGAGCACAGTTGTGTACAGGCAAGTTGCCATCTCCGGCGTCAGGGCTGCGCCGGAGACGCAGCCCAGCCGATACACCATCTCGCCAACGCTCACCGCATCATGGTCGATCCAGTTCAGGTCGGCAAAGGGCCGGCCGCTGATGTGATGGTCGATATTGACCAGCGAGAACTTCTCCAGCCCACGCAGACGCGTGCGCTCCACTCCGTCGCATTCCAGCAGGATGGCCGCGTCGTAGGGGCCGTCCACGCGCGTGGTCGTGCGGATGGTCTCGGCGCCTGGCATCCACCGGTAGAGTATCGGTACGCGGTCGGCCATGATCAGATCGGCGCGCTTCCCGATTTGCTCGAGGATCGTGCCCAAAGCCAACATCGAGCCGATCGCATCGCCGTCGGGCCGCGTGTGAGAACAAACAAGGAATCGATCGCCGTGGCGCAAGGTTTCAAGAATCGCCGCAATGGGGTCGGCTTGGGTGTGGCCGGAGTTCGGGTCCGAGCCGCCCTTCGGGAGCAGCGCCATCCCATTCCCTGCGGATTTTTTCGATTCACGATTCATACGGTCAATTCAGCCGAGCTTCCGGCTTCGGGGGCGAATTCGCGTTCACAGGATCCTGGCGCGTTCGATTGCGGCGCTCGGCCGCGGCAGGTTTGCGCGACCGGCTAATGAGCTCTTCGATGCGCGCCTGAAAACGGCCTGAGCGGTCGGCCAGGAAGCTCAAGTCGGGCACGTGCCGCACGCCCATGCGCTCTTTCAACTCGTGCCGGATGTATCCTTTGGCTGCGTCGAGACCGGAGATCGTTTCGGCCTCTGCCTTGGCAATGTCCTTGGCCCCACTGTCAATGGCAACGTAAACCCGCGCCGACTTGCCGCCGGGATTCAGCGCCACTTCGCTCACATGGCAGAAATCGATGCGTGGGTCAGAGAGCTCGCCCTCGATCATGGCCCCAATTTCTTCGCGCAGCGCTTCGGCCACCCGATCCTGATGATGTTTGCGCGCTCTTCGTTCCGGCACGGCTTCCTCCAACCCTATTGGACGAGCGAAGACCCCCTTCGGAGGCCCAGCCACTCGTACGCGTGGACGAATCAGGATACCAGAGGCGAAGTCGTGTGGGCACAACAGTCTAGGGGTTTGCCGTTGCCTTCAAAGGTTACCTCGGGGCGAACGCGGGCCGTACCAGTCACGCCAGGAAGTCCACGGCGACCACTTCATGCAGTTCGATGGGCGGCGTCTCAAGGAAAATCGTACCGCGCTCGGTGCGATAGCTGACGTCGCGCCCCGCTACAAGAAGATGAACTCGCTCAACGCGCCGTCCCGGCGGGATTTTCAACGCGATTCTTTGCTCCGCCACAGGAAGAATCTCCCGCACCGGTCCCTTCATCATCATGGGATTGGTCAGATTCACCAGGTGAAGAGTCATCGAGTCCTTTTGTTCCCACAGGGCCACGTCGATCACGCCTTTGCCTTCCACGGTCACGGGAGGCGCTTCATTGGCAGCCCACTCCACCGCGTTGCGCAGCAGCCTTCCATGATCCACGCTGAGCACTTGCCAGAAGGTGCGGTCGATGTCGCCGGGAAAATAAGCCACGCGGCCGTTCCCAGCCTGCTCGAGGTAAACGGCGGGTAGATGCGCGGCGCCGGGCCGCGTGTAAACCGACTCCATGGGAAGATCGGGGTAAGACGGCACGATGCGCAGCGGTGTGAAGCGCCGATCATCGGCCGGCGTCACATCCACTTGATTCGCCGCGTTAATGATCCGTCCCGCATCTTCGAATCCCCGCAGCAGCGGGTGAGCCGAATTGGCCGCGCTGTCCTTCTCCAGGCTCAGGTAGGAATTCAGCATGTTCTCCTCCACCCTGCCGGCATAAGAGGCGCCGAACAGCGAGGCCAGGCCGAAGTCCTTCCGCCGTACGCCCCACTCGTCGAAAAGCGATGTCTCATAAGTGGCAACCAAGCCGCCGCCGCGCTCGACAAACGCGCGCAAGCGCTGGCACTGCTCGCCTGATAAGGCGGCAATATTCGGGAGGATGAGCGTGCGCAGCGCCGCCAGATGCTCATCGTCGAGGCAACGGTCGTGAACCATCTCGAACGGGATGCGCGCCTCAACGAGAGCCTCGTAGAATCCCAGTCCCGGCTCTTCGACCTTCTCGCGTGCCTGCTCTCCGCCGTAGAACCATGCGCTCTGTTGCGAGTACACCAGACCCACTCGGGCCAGCGGCCGCACATTTCGTAGATATTCTTCGTTGGCATAATGCCACTCAAAGATTTCTTTCACCACCGGCAGCCAGCGCGGGTCAATGGGCTTGGCATTGAATTTGACGAACCACGGCCGCAGTCCCTGCGCCACCCCATCGGCAACCCACATACGAATCTCGTCGCCATTCTGCACTGAGTCCTTCCAGCGATGCTCGTCGTCGATGCCCACGCTGAAGATGGCTGCGATGGCTTTGCCGCCCATGGTGGCGCGATAATCCTTGCCATTCTTGCCATTCGTCCAGGGAGGCATAAGCCCGTGCCGGCTCTGGCGATCGGCCACCATGGTTGGCGCCAGCTCGGCAATGGTCTTCATGTCCAGATCGCTCAGCGCGCCGCCGCCTGCGTTGGCAATGTAGCTGGCATCGGGATTGATCGCACGGATCTTCTCATTCCACAAGCGCCACAGCTCGAACAGCCGCTGCTGGCGCCAGACGATGTATTGCTTCCTCGCTGCATCCTGCGGGTTATTTGTGCGTGGCAGTTCCAGCCCCGACGCTTCGCGAAAGTTCTTTTGGCAGCGCTCGCAATAGCACATGCCGCTTCCCGCCCACCGGTTCGTAAAGATTCCGTCGGGCTTGTAGCGCCGCATGATCTCTTCATGCACAGCCGTCATGAATTCGAAGTTATAAGGACCGAGTGCGCAAGTCTCCCAATAGCGGGGATCGGAAGGATGCCGCACCGGCTTGCCGCTTGCGTCCACGCGAATCCAGTCGGGGTGCGCGTCATAAACCTTTTGCCAGCAGGCGTGCGCGTCGGTCCGGGCGATCACGTTCATGCCCATTGCGCGGCATCCCGCCATCAGGTCGCCAAACGCATCGCCATCGCCCAGCCACGGGCTGCGCTGCTGCAGTGGAATCTCAGTGGGATAGAACGCCACCACGCCGCCTGCGCTCAGGCACGCGCCGTCGGCGTGAACGCTGCGGAAGTAGTCGAGCCAGAACTTCGGGTCGTAGTTACCGGGGTCGTCTTCGACAAAGGCCAGCTGCGCCCAGCGCATCGGCCGGTCGTACCACGCGCCCGCTGCGCTCGCAGGCGGCGCCGGGTTAGCCGTCTCGCCGTTTGCATACAAGCTCCCGCTAACGGCTCCGGGCAAAAGCGCTCCGGTTGCGGCCAATGCCGACCCCTTCATGAAATCGCGACGGCTGCTCATGCTTGAGCCTCCCGTGATGCTGCCATTTCATCACGGTGAACCCGCGCTCGAAAATACGCTGGCGGCGGCTCTCGCCAGAGGCCAAGAAGAACCCGCTCGCGTCGGCTTGATTTTGAAGGGGAAATGGTAGGCACGATTGGATTCGAACCAACGACCTCTTCCGTGTCAAGGAAGCGCTCTAACCAACTGAGCTACGCGCCTGCGCCACGATATTCGTTAGTTTATCAGGAGCGCAGCGCAGAAAGAAGTGGCACGACACCGCATGTCCAAACCTACTTGCAGGCCAGGCGCCGCCGGAGGGTACCCCGCTTAAGCGGGCAACGCCATGGGCTCACCCATGGCGGATGAAGGTGCCGTCTTGCAATTCAGTCATGGCCTGGCGCAGCTCGGCCTGTGTGTTCATCACGATGGGGCCGTACCACGCTACCGGCTCCTCGAGCGGTTTGCCGGAAACGAGCAGAAAACGGATGCCTTCTGGACCGGCCTGGACGACAATCTCGTCTCCGCGATCGAAGAGCACGAGCGAGTGATTTTTGGCGTCGTAGACCGGCTGAGCGTTGGGATCGACGGCCGATTCGGTAAGCACCGCCTGCGGCTGCGAGGCGTCGCGAAAGGTTCCCGCTCCGGCAAAGACATAGGCAAAGGCGTTGCGCGTGGTTTCCACTTTGATCCGCTTACGTGTGAAGGGCGGGACCGAGATGTCCACGTAGCGCGGATCGGCTGCGACGCCTTCGACGGGACCCGTTGTGCCCCAGAACTCGCCGCAGATGATGCGCGCCCTGGTGCCGTCGTCCTCGGTCACCTCGGGAATGGCGCTCGACGGGATGTCCTGATAGCGCGGGTTGGTCATCTTCAGATGCGCGGGCAGGTTAGCCCACAACTGGAAGCCGTGCATGCGGCCACGCTCGTCGCCCTTGGGCATCTCCTGGTGCAGGATGCCGCTTCCCGCAGTTATCCACTGCACATCGCCCGCCGTCATGCGGCCTTTGTTGCCCAGGCTGTCGCCGTGCGCCACTTCGCCGGCCAGCACGTAAGTGATGGTCTCGATGCCGCGGTGCGGGTGCCAGGGGAAGCCGGCCAGGTAATCGGCCGGATTCTCGTTGCGAAAATCATCCAGAAGCAGGAACGGATCGAATTCCGCGGTTTTGCCGAAGCCGAACGCGCGCTCAAGCTTCACGCCGGCGCCTTCAATGGTCGGTCTGGTTTGATAAATCTCTTTCACTGCTCTCAGTGACATGGGAAACCTCCGAGGGTAGAACGGCAGCAACGAGGCTACGGCGGATTAGGAAATACTGCGTCCGCATAGGATCGAGCGAGGTCGCCGCTCCCTGATGGTCGCGTTGACTTTGAGCCTGAGCTTCTCGGATACACCATTTCCTAATCCGCATTGGCCCTGCGCACCATTGCGACGCAGCTTGGCGCGTCACTCTGTTGTTCGGCGCGCCCCGCGAACCTGCTCCGTTTCCACCTTACCCGATGCTTAATTTGGATGCGCGAGGAAACTATTCGTTGCAACAGGTAATTCAGAGAACACGGAGATCAGCGGCAGTGCCTCGCCTCGATCGCAATTGATTCCTGAGTTTACGCGGCCTTGATGAATTGGACGTCGAGAGTGATCGCAACCTCGTCGCCCACTAGGAAGCCACCGGCCTCGAGCGACGCGTTCCAGTTCAGCCCGAAATCTTTGCGGTTGATCTTGGTGGTGGCAGAGAGGCCGATGCGCGTGTTTCCCCAGGGGTCTTTCGCAGGGGCGCTCGGGCCGTCGATGGCGAATGTCACAGGCTTTGTCACGCCGTGGATGGTCAGGTCGCCCGTCACCTCGTACGCGTCCCCCTTGTGCACAACCTTGGTGGATTTGAAATTCAGCGCAGGGTATTTCTCGGCGTCAAAGAAATCTGCGCTTTTCAGGTGCGCGTCGCGCTTTGCATCGCCGGTGGTAATCGTGGCTACGGGGATTGAGGCCTCGATCGAAGAGAGCGTCGAGTCGCTCAAGTGCTCAGTCAGCATGCCCGAAAGGCCCGAGAAGCTGCCTTTCACGTTGGAAATCATCATGTGTTTCACTTTGAATTCGGCCGCCGAGTGAGCAGGATCGATGTTCCAGGTGGTTGTAGCGGCTGGGGTGGATGTAGCTGGGGTCATTGGATACTCCTTTTCGAAGATTGAGGGCTGCCTGGCCCACTTTTGTTCGATGCGGACAAGAGATATTCGTTGCAACAACTATTTCCCGCTTCCGCCCGGCTGTTTTCCGGCTGAATCATCGATAGATAGAAGGCATTGTCGCCCGTGCGCAAGTCCTTGCCGTACGAAAAGACTAAGCCCCTCCCGAGCACGTGTAGCTTGACTTGTGCGCCGGTGTCATAAAGCCATTGGTGCGAGCCGAGCCTCGTTCCCGGGTCGGCGATTTTTCCCATGTCGAGGAACGGCCCGAGCTGGAATCTGAAGATTCCATTGCCGTAAAGGTTCTTGTCGAGCTCCCAGTTCTCCAGGAAGTAGTCGCGGCCTAGCGGAGCGCTCCCCTTTCGGCCGTCGCGCGTGCCGATGTGGGCGCGGAAAGGCAGATCGTTGTCCCGCTGCAATCCCAGAATGAAGAGCTCGTCGAAAGGAACCGGCCCGAAGGCTTTGCCGGCGCGCAGTTGTTGCGAAGTTTCGTAGTCGTCGCCCTGCGTTTGCGGAAACCAGTGCCATCCGAGCGAGCCCATAAGTTTTTCTGCGGTTTCCTGCGGCGTGGCCCACAAGCGCGCAACCTGCGAAGCGCCTGCGGCGGTCACGTCGAAGCGGCGTTCGGGCACGCGCCAGAACGTGCTGTCGAATCGCGCTACCTGTTTGAGCTCGTACCCTGCGGCCAGCATCTGCGGCGTCTGAACCGTCCCCGGCGCAACGCTGCGGAAATCGCGATACGAGAGTTCGGCGCCCGCCAACCATTCGAAGCGATCGCTGAACTGCGAGGCAAACTCGGCTGTTGTCCGTGCAGTGCGCATATTGAAGCCGGCGAGCACTGGCGCCGGGCCTTCGAATCCGCTGCGAATCGCCCAGTTTTCGTTGCGCAGATCGGCGGTCAAATTCCACCGGTTCATGGCGCTGCGCTCATACGGACCCGACGCTTTCACGAAAAGTCGCCGCTTCTGCGCGTCCCAGCGGAACATGGAATCGAAGTTGATGGCTTCCCCGCGCAGGTTGTAGTACTGCGGATTGACTTCCTAAAAGGGAAGCCCTTGAAAGAACAGAAAGAGACGCTCCAAGGTGGAGTCGCCCACGGACATCTATCGAAGCCCCTCGGCTCGGAGCGCCAAAGTGTTCGCCCTTCGCTGGGCGCAGATCGAGCGGCAATAAGTTCCGCTTTCTCAGTCTATTAAGATGAGCAGTTCGGAAGATGGAGTTGCTCAAGCCAGGTCGCTGTTCCACAAGAGGTTAGTCCATGCGACAGGCCCCGTCACCTCGGAGTTTCACGGCGCCTGGGGCTATCCGCGGCTCTGGCGAACAAATTGCCTGGCCGCAAGCAGGATGGCTGCGCAGCCCATGAGGGTGAGGATGGCGCCGTCGGTCCACAATTCAGCTAGTCCAGCGCCGCGCAAGATGATACCTCTCAAAATGCGGATGTAATAGGTGGCGGGAATGATAGCGCTGACGCCCTTGAAGAACGCCGGCATATTCTCAATGAGGAAAATATAGCCGGAGAGAAAGACCGAGGGCAGGATGGTGCCCATCGCCAGCTGAAAGGCTTCGGCCTGGGAGCGCGCGCGCGTAGAAATGACCAGCCCGAGACCGAGCACGGTGAGCAGGAACGGCAGCGACATGACCAGCAGCACAAACACGTTGCCGTTGATGGGCACCAGGAAGACGACGCGCATGACGGCCAAGATGGCGCACAGCTCGCCGAAAGCCAGGAGACCATAGGGGATCATTTTGCCGACCATCAGGCCAAGGGGCTGAACCGGAGTCATGGTGAGTTGTTCCAGCGTGCCCTTTTCGCGCTCGCGCACCAGACTGAGGGCGATCAGCAGGATGGTCATCACCTGCAGCAGAATGCCAATGAGGCCGGGGACGAAAAAGTTGGCGGAGCGGGTGGCCGGATTGTAGAGCACCGAAGGGCGTACATCGATGGGAAGGGTGCCATTGGGCAGAACCTGGGCGAGCGATTGGCGCAGGGTGACGCCTGTAGAGGTGCTCACCGCCTGCGCGGCGACAGTGGAATCGGAGCCATCGACCAGGACGAGAACCGTGGCTGTGGATCCGTCGAGAAGATGACGGGCGTAGTCGGGCGGAATGCGGATGGCCACACGTGCCGAGCCGGACTGGACGGCCTGGTAAAGCGCATCCACAGATCCCACAGACCCGCGCAGCGCAAAAACGTCCGACGCGGCGAAACGCTGCATCAGTTCACGGCTTTCCTGCGTCGTGGATTCATCCAGAACGACTGTGGGAATCTGGCGGACATTGGTGTCAATGGCGAAGCCGAACAGGAACAGCTGCAAGACCGGAAGAAGCAGCGCGAAGACCAGCGTGCCCGGATCGCGGACGATGTGCAGCGCTTCTTTGCGGCAAACAGGGATCAGGCCGTAGAACAAGTGCTTCATGGCGCGGCCTCCATGATGTGGTAAGTGAGCGTGACGAAAACATCTTCAAGAGAGGGCACGATGGCTTCAATGGCAGCTTGCGGAAACTGCTCCTTGAGCGCAGCCATTTGATCGGTTTCGACCAGGGCGTGGATCGATTGGCCAAAGATGGTCGCTTCGCGCACGCCCGGCCGCTTGCGCAGGGGATCGAGCATGGCTGAGGCATTGGGGATTTTGATCTGAATGCGCGTAGTTCGGGCCGGATTCGCCTCCGGCAATTGCTGCAGCTCGGCAACCGTACCCAGCGCGACCAGGTTGGAAAGATAAATGTAGCCGACGCGGCCGCAGCGCTCGGCTTCATCCATGTAATGGGTGGTCACGAAGAAGGTAACGCCCTGGCCGGAAAGGCGAAACAGCAGGTCCCAGAGGGTGCGCCGCGCGACAGGGTCGATGCCCGCCGTGGGCTCGTCCAGGAAGACAACCTCAGGCGAGTGAATAATGGCGCAGGCCAGGGCGAGCCGCTGTTTCCATCCGCCCGAGAGCTGGCCGGCGCGCCGGTTCAGGTAACGTGCGATGCCGGTGAGCGCGAGCACCTCGTCCTTGCGCTGCTCGGCAAGCCGGCCTTTAATGCCGTATACGCCCGCGTAGAAGCTGATGTTTTCGCCAACAGTAAGGTCCTCATAGAGGCCGAACTTTTGCGACATGTAGCCCACGCGCTGCTTGATCTCGGCTGCATCTTTATGAATATCCAGCCCCAGGATGGAACCCGTCCCCGAGGAGGGCTTGAGCAGACCGCAAAGGGCCTTGATGATGGTGGTCTTACCTGAGCCGTTTGGGCCGAGAAAACCGAAGATCTCACCCTCATTCACCGCAAAACTCACGTCGTTGACGGCAGTGAGGGCCCCGAAACGGATGGTCAGATGCTCGGCAGTGATGGCGGCTGTCATTCGAGCCGCACCGTGGCCGACATGCCCGACTTGAGCGTGCCCTGCGGGTTCTCGACGTAAACCTTGGCCCCAAAAACTTCGTGCTCGCGATCGTCGCGGGTCTGTACATTGCGCGGCAGGAATTCAGCCTCCGAATCGATCTGCTCGACATGCCCTGAGAAGGCACGGCCGGGGAACGAATCCACGCTGACAGCCGCTGCCTGTCCAAGGTGCACACGCGCCAGATCGGTCTCCGGCAGGTAGATCCTGACCCAGAGTTGCGAGGGCTCGAGCAGGTCGATCACGATCCGGCCGGCGGGCACCAGGTCGCCGGGGCGGATGGCAACTGTTTCCACGATGGCATCGGCGGGCGCGGCCAGTTGCGCTTCGCTCAGTTGGGCATCAAGCGCTGCCACGTTGGCCTGCGCGGCGGCCAGACGGCCGCGCGCCGCCTCGATATCTTCTTTGCGAAATCCCTCCACGGCCAGCGTGGCCGCGGCTTTTGCCTGCCGGTAGCGGGCTTCAGCCGCCTGCAGGTCTTCAGCACGCGTACCAGCCTGGAGCAAGGCGAAGTGCTGCCTCGCCGATTCGGAGCGCTGCGCCGCGGCATCGCGCTTGTCAACGGCATCATCGAACTGCTGGCGCGAAATCGTGTCGCTGGCCATCAGCTTTTCCATACGTTTGTAGAACGCTTCGGCGTTGGCGGCCTCGGCTTGTGCCGCCGCGTAGTCGGCCTGCGCCTGCTCGATCTCCTGCTTGCGCGGTCCGTTGCGCGCCTCCTCCAGAGCAGCTTGTGCCGACAACGCCGCGGACTGGGCCTCCGCAATCTCCTCAGGCCGGTTACCGCGCTCCATACGCTCCAGATCGGCGCGTGCTTCGATCACTGCGGCCTGCGCCTGCGCGTGCTGTGCCTCGAGCTCATTGCACTCGAAGCGGACCAGCACGGTTCCGGATTTCACCAGCTGGCCCTCCTGGACGAAAACGTCGGTGACCCGCCCCCCGATCTTCGATCCCACCTCGATTTCGCGGGTCTCGATGGTTCCGGAGTACTGGCCCCGCGCGCGAAGAGCATGAATCGCGAAGACCATCCAAATAACCGCAGCTACCACCACCACTGCAACCGCAATGGCAATCGCACGCCGTTTCATGCCGCACCTTCCAGTACTACTTTCAAACGCAAGCGCATGGTATCGGTCAACCATCGCCGCGGCACGCCCTTCCGCATCAACCATTCCAGCGTGGTGCTCAGAAAAACCGCGAAAACAGTCCCTGCAAGCAAGTCCGCCTTCGCCCTCCCTCGGCCCGGAACGGTGCGAATAATCTCGGCAAGCGCTTGCACCGCTTCTTCCCGGGCCGGAAGCAGCAGACCATTTGACACGTGCGCGATGAAGGTGTCGAGCAGCAGCTTTTTCGAGTCAATAGATATACGGGCGTTCTCTTGGGTGAGTTTCAGCATAAGCTCAAGGACCGCGTCGAAAGATGCGGCCCGGCCTGAGGCGCGATACTCCGTCAGCAAGGCCTTCAGCCGTCCCGCGCGCGCCTTGGCCAACTCCAGCAGGATCATTTCTTTGCGAGGAAAGTAGTTGAAGAAGGTGGCGCGCGAGATGCCGGCCGCCTCAGCGATGGCGTCTGCCGAAACCGACTCGAACCCGCGCCGCGCGAAAAGATCGAAGGCCACGCGCACCACCTCGGCATGGGTATTCTGGCGCTGGCGATCGCGAAGAGATGATGTACTGGAGTTCATCGGTTAGATGTTAGTCCAAAATATGGATCACGATCCATTAATTCTTGCTCTTTAGCGATCCGGTTCCATCTGTGGCCGCTACTTGTGTTGGAACGTCACGTTGGAACTCAGGAACTTGTACGACTGAACCAGCGACACGAACGCGGGATAGTCCTTTTTGAAGAGCGCTTCGTTTTTCGATGAAATGACCACCATGACCAGGACTTTCTCCTCACCGATGTAGGCGACGGCCTCATAGCGGTCAAAGGCTCCGGGAGCGAAGCGGAGGACGGGTACAGAGACATCGCCGACCTTGATCGGGTCCGCCTCCACGACCACTGCTGTCGGAGCGTCGTGCTTCACCTGGGTGGCATCGTCGCTCATCATCTTTTTCACCGTTTCGTCGGGCGCTTTGCCTACGACATTGAAATACATGAAAGTCCCGGAGTCCTTTGCCTCGGGAAAATTTGAGCCGGTGGGGTAAAAAACCGCATAAATCCCCTGGTCGTTCATGATTCCGTTATCCAAAATCCAGCCATTGGGCGCGCAGAACGTCAACGCGTGCTCTTTCCCATAGAGCAATCCGCAATTTCCCTCGGGCGATTTGCCCCCGCCTGCCTCGTTCGGCCTCGACGAAGGCTGCTGCGCAACTGCCTGCACAACCACGGCCAGCAGAAACAGGGTTCCAATGGTCAGGGATTTCATGCGGGGATTCTACGCCTTGCCTGGATTTCGGTCTGTGACGCAGCCAAGCATTTCCGGCCCGATTATCCACGCCGCTCCACAACTTACATGCCCGGCGCTCGCCGTATTCTCGAATTGAGACAGCTTCCATGCCCGATTTTGCCCAAACCGTGAAAGAGCAGGCCGACATCGTCAAGGTGATCGAGGGGTACATCCGGCTGCGCAAGGCGGGAGCGCAAAACTACACAGGCCTGTGCCCGTTCCATAAGGAGAAGACGCCGTCATTCAGCGTGCACGCGGTGCGCCAGTTCTATCACTGCTTCGGCTGCGGCGTGTCGGGAGATGTGTTTTCATTCGTGAGCAAAATTGAGAACGTTTCGTTTCCTGAAGCGGTGCGGGTCGTGGCACAGAAGTGCGGTATTCCTCTGCCCAAGCGGGAATTTGCATCGCCTGAGCAGGCGGCCGAGGCGCGGCGGCGGACCAAGCTTCTGGAATTGCACGATACCGCGACGCTTTGGTTCGAGGAGCAGTTGCGCTCGCCTGAAGGCGCGCTGGCGCGCGAGTACCTTGCCGGTCGCGGGCTTTCTGACGAGGGAATCAGGAAGTTTCGGATCGGCTTCGCTCCCGACAGCTTCAATGCCCTGCGCGACCGGCTAACCGCAATGGCCGATCCCGAGACGCTGCGGGCCAGCGGGTTGTTCAGTTCGAAAGAGCAGGGCGATGGGTCGCAGGGACCGCTCTACGACCGGTTCCGCAAACGCGTGATGTTTCCCATCTCGAATGAAAGCGGACGCGTGATTGCCTTCACGGCGCGTGCGCTCGAATCGGGCGAGAAGGCTGGGCCCAAGTACATCAACTCGTCTGAGACGCCGCTGTATTCCAAGGGCCAGGTGCTCTTCAACCTCGACAAGGCAAAAGCGGCCATCCGCCAGGTGGGCTTTGCGCTGCTCGTTGAAGGCCA
>JASHYS010000045.1 GCA_030042915.1 Acidobacteriaceae bacterium | reverse complement strand
GACGGCCAGGACGGTCGCTTCCACAACCCTCGTCCAAAACCCAAAAGCGCGTGAGCGCATCAGTCGCCTCCCTTCAGAACCGGCTCGGCCTGAACCCCGCGCGCCGCCGGCACGCGCAGTGCGGCCGTGGCAGGAGTCAGGCTGGGGACAAGCGCCACAAACGTGCCCAGAACGATGACCGCAAGCCCGAACCAGATCCAGCCCACCAGCGGATTCAGGAAAGCCTTGATGATCGGCTGGCCGGTGTCGGGATTGGTTCCTTCATACACCACATACAAATCCCACTCCGGCGTGGAATGAATCGCAACCATGGTCTGCGGCTGGCCGCTGGCCAGGTAAAAGCGCTTCTCCGGCGTCATCTGGAACACCTGCTTGCCGCCTTTGTAAACGTCAAGAACGGCAAACTCGGAGTTGTAATTGTCGTTCGTATCCTGAGTGAAGGTGCTGTTCACCAGTGTGTAGGGCCCGATGCTCATCGAGCCATGCAAACCCAGCTCGCTTTCCAGGTTGCGATTGAAGGCCGATCCGGACAGTCCCACCACCACGATCACCACGCCGATGTGGACCAGGTAGCCGCCGTAGCGCCGCGTGTTGCGCCGCGTCAGCAGCCAGAGAGCCGCAAACAAATTTCGCCCCGTCTGCCGCGCAATCACAGCAGCGCCGCGCAGAAACTCCGCCACAATCGCTGTGATCACGGCCGCCGAAAGCGCAAACCCAATCAGCGCGTAGAACTTTCCGGTGTCGAACACTCCGCCCTGCCACGGATTCGCGCCCAATACCAGGCAGACAATCACCGTGGCCCACAGCGCGATGACGGGCTGTACAAAGTTCCGCCTGATGGCCTTGAGCGATGTGGC
Source organism: Acidobacteriaceae bacterium (assembly GCA_030042915.1). The sequence continues at coordinate 2,175 of JASHYS010000045.1, read as the reverse complement.
GCGCCACGGCAGCAGCGGCCCCACGCCAGTGAGAAACAGCAGGAACAACCCGATAGGCACGGCCACGCGGTTATAGAACGGCGCGCCCACCGTCACCTTGCTGCCTTCAACATATTCCGAAAGGATGGGAAAGAGCGTGCCCCATAAAATCACAAAGCAGGCCGTCAGCAGCACCAGGTTGTTGAACAGGAAGCTCGACTCGCGGCTCACCAGCGATTCCAGCCGGTGTTCGGTCTTCAGGTGCCCGCGCTGATAAATGTAGGCGAAGATGCAGACGGCAATCACAATGCCCATGAACACGATGAACCAGGTGCCGATGGATGACTGTGCGAACGCATGCACTGAGCTCACCAGGCCGGCGCGCGTCAGCAGCGTGCCCAGCAGTGTAAGCAGGAACGTGGAGAAGATGAGCCACACGTTCCAGCTCTTCATCATGCCTTTGCGCTCCTGCATCATCACCGAATGCAGGAAGGCCGTGCCGGTGAGCCAGGGCATAAAGCTGGCGTTTTCCACAGGGTCCCAGCCCCAGTAGCCGCCCCAACCCAGCACCGCGTACGCCCAATGCATCCCCAGAAAGATGCCGCAGGTCAAAAACAGCCAGGTCACCATGGTCCAGGCGCGCGTGATGCGGATCCACTTTTCACCGGGATAGCGCATCATCAGCGCTCCCAGGGCAAAGGCAAATGGAACCGAGAACCCCACGTAGCCCAGGTAGAGCATGGGCGGATGGATGACCATCTCGGGATATTGCAACAGGGGATTCAGGCCGTTGCCGTCATCGGGAATGGCGCCTTTAAGCAGAGCGAATGGAGGCGCAGCAAAGTTGAGCAGGAGCAGAAAGAAGACCTGGATGCCGGCCAGAATCGTCCCGGCATACGCATAGAGCTTGACGTCGGTCTTGTGGCGCAGGCGCAGGACAAACCCGAAAGTCCCCAATAGCCATGCCCACAGCAGCAGCGAACCTTCCTGGCCGCTCCACAGCGCGGCAAACTTATATGGAATGGGGAGGGCGCGGTTCGAGTGCTCGAGGATATAGGTGATGGAGAAATCGTTAGTAAAGACTGACCAGACCAGCGCAAACGCGGCCCCGGTGACGGCTACGAAACCCGCAATCCCTGCGCGGCGGGCGGTATCGGCCAGCCGCTCCGGCGAAATCCTGGCCGGCTGCCCTGTGGCCAGCAGCCGCAGCGCCAGCGCTCCCGCCAGCAGATTGTAGGCGGCCAGAGCTAAACCAATCAGAAGACAGAAGCTACCAAAGGCTGCCATGCGAACTCCAACACCATTCTTTCACGCGCGACAGGGAAGCATTGACCTCCCTAACGAGGCTATTTTCGGTCCATCATACGGGTTTTGCGTGTGATTTAGCTCACACTTGGGGAGGGATGGCCGGTCACAACGAGGGAGTGGCCGTCGAGCGACGGCTTTTTCTGCCCTGAAAGCATCCGCCCGGTCACGGCGAGCATTTCTTCGCCAATCACCGGCCGCGCAAGAAAGACGACGTGCTCGTTGTGGTAGTCGGCAGCCGCTTCGCCGCCCCTGCCCAGCACCAGCACGGGCATGTCGGGCATACGAGCGTGCAACTCGGCCACGAACGCGGGGCCGCCGATTCCGGGAGTGTGAAGGCCTGCAATGACCAGAGCCAGCTTGCTTGCGAACTCCGGCTGCTCAATCAGGCAGAACGCCTCCGCTGCGCCGGCCACGCGCTCCACGTCACCGAAGCGCCGCCCCAGCAATGACATCATTTGAGACGCCTGGAGCGGATCGTCGTCCACTAAGAGGATTTTTTGCATGGGCCTCGCCCGGACATAGGAACCCCGGATGAATTGCAGTAACTTCTGTGATGATCAGATGGTAAATCTCCGCGATGCGGTTGCCCGTTCGCTCCCGCGGGAAGTTACCAAGGAAACAAGGCCAAATCGGTTTTCCAGGGGCTCAGGAGCAAGTCGTCACTGCCAAGTGGCTTTTTCTTCAATCAAGAGTAGCCTTCACCGGGCCGGAAAAACGCTACCGCCAACCAGCAGATCGCCCTCTATGCCCTCACCGCTTCCATAGCGGCAGCGGTCCAGGCGGCCGCGCCTGGGCCCTCCACGATCACTTTCGAATGGGCTTTGCAAATCACCTCAAGGGATTGAAGAGGCTTTTCGGTAAAGCCGGCCTTGGGGTAGGCGCAAAAGA
>JASHYS010000405.1 GCA_030042915.1 Acidobacteriaceae bacterium | reverse complement strand
CGCATGATGCTCGACGGCCTCATCCGCGATGATTGCACGCTGGCCGCGTGGGGCCTTTATCTGCTTTGGAAAGCGCGCCATGGGCAGGGCGAAACCGCCGTCACTCGCCCTCCCTCACCGTGACTCGCGTCACCGCCCCGCGGAGCACAATTCCTGAATAATCAATGCGTAACAAGCAGCATGCGTCCATTGGCGCGGCGGCGCAACGCTATCTTTCTTTGGTTATACCTCGACGTTGTGGGCGGGCGCCGCGCTGGGCTCCGCCCAAAGAACGAGTCGACCCATGTACAGGATCGTCACAGCCCGCACCGCCGGCCTCAACATCCGGCAGTTTACGGTTGAGGCGCCGCGCATTGCACGCAAACAGCGGCCGGGGCAATTCGTCATTCTGCGCCTTCACGAGCGCGGTGAACGCATTCCTCTCACCATCAAGAGCGCCGATCCCGCGGCCGGCACCATCACCATCGCGGTGCAGGCGGTGGGCAAGACCACATCGCTGCTCAATTGCCTCGAAGCAGGCGATGCCATCCTCGACGTGGTTGGTCCGCTGGGCCGCCCCTCGGAAATCAAGACCTATGGCACGGCCGTGATTCTGGCCGGCAGCGTAGGCACAGCTATGGCGCTGCCCACCGCGCGGGCGCTCAAAGAAGCCGATAATCACGTCGTTTTTGTTGAGGGCGCGCGCAGCAAAGACATGGTCGTCTTTGAAGACGAGGTGCGTGCCGCCAGCCACGAGGCGTACGTCCTTACTAACGATGGCAGCTACGGCGAGCGAGGCCTGGTGACGAAGAAACTCAACGATCTGCTCGCCGCCGGACGCAAGCTCGACTTTGTTCTCGCCGTCGGTCCCGTTCCCATGATGCGCGCCGTGGCGCAAATCACCGCGCCGCTCGGCATCAAAACCATGGTCAGTCTGAACTCCATCATGGTCGACGGCACCGGCATGTGCGGCGGCTGCCGCGTTCTGTTGGGAGACCAGAGCAAATTCGCCTGCGTCGATGGTCCGGAGTTCGATGCCTCGCTGGTCAACTTCGATGTGCTCATGCAGCGCAACGCCATGTATTGCAGGCAGGAATGCCAGGCGCTTAAATCGTTCGAGCAACACAGGCAAAAAGAGGTCGCCGCTCTAAGAACAGAGCTCGCCATCAACACCGCGGCCGGAGAAAAGCACCATGCCTGACGCGCCGCCACTTCCGGTCAATCCTCTTCCGCTCAAGGAGCGCATGAAAATCGCGCGCATCCCCATGCCGGAGCTTGAGCCGGAGGTGCGCGCGCACAGCTTTGACGAGGTGAACCTGGGATTGGCCCAAGCCGCCGCCGTTACTGAGGCTGCGCGCTGCCTGGCCTGCGCCAAGCCCGGCTGCCAGACGGACTGCCCCGTGGGCGTGAAGATCAAACAGATTGTTGCGCTCATCTATGCAGGTGAGTTTCTGGCCGCGGCTCGCAAGATGCGCGAGGACAACCCTCTGCCCGCCATTACTGGCCGCGTTTGCCCGCAGGAGAGCCAATGCGAAGGCGGCTGTGTCTTGGTCCGGAAGGGTCAACCTGTAGCCATCGGCAATCTGGAGCGCTTCATCGCCGATTTCGAGCGGCAAAGCGGGCAACTGGGGCTACCCGCAATCGCGCCTTCTACGGGCAAAAGTGTGGCCATCGTGGGCAGCGGCCCTGCCGGGCTCACGGCCGCAGGAGATCTCATCCAGATGGGCCACCGCGTGCACGTTTTTGAGGCGCTGCACGAGCTGGGCGGCGTGCTTATCTATGGCATTCCCGAGTTCCGGCTCCCCAAAGCCATCGTTCGCGAAGAGATCGATAACCTGCGCCGCATGGGTGTGGAGTTCGAAACCAACGTGGTCGTCGGCAAGAGCGTCACCCTCGACGAGCTGATGCGCGTGGAAGGTTACGACGCGATTTTTGTGGCTACCGGCGCGGGTCTGCCTGTGTTTCTGGGCGTGCCCGGCGAGCATCTGAATGGCGTCTACTCGGCCAACGAGTTCCTCACCCGCGTCAACCTTATGCGCGCCTGGCGATTTCCCGAGTTCGACCAGCCGATCTATGACTGCCGCGATCGCGACGTGATCGTAGTGGGCGGCGGCAACACGGCTATGGATGCGGTGCGCACCGCGCGGCGTCTGGGCGCCAAGACGGCCACTCTTGTCTACCGCCGGTCAGAAGCCGAAATGCCGGCTCGCGCTGAGGAAGTAAAACACGCGCGCCAGGAAGGCATCGAGTTTCGCATGCTCACCGCTCCAGTCGAGTTCCTTGGCGATCCAAACGGCTGGCTCACCGGTGCGCGTTGCGTGCGCATGGATCTGGCCGAACCCGACGCGAGCGGCCGCCGCCGCCCCGTTCCCATCGCCGGCTCCGAGTGGATTCTTCCCGCCAACGTGGCCATCATCGGCGTAGGCACCACCGCCAATCCCCTCATCCAAAGCACCACTCCCGACCTGGCCACGAACAAGCACAACTACATCCTTGCCGATGCTGAAACCATGCAAACCTCGAAGCGCGGCGTCTTTGCCGGCGGCGACATCGTCACCGGCGGAGCCACGGTGATTCTGGCCATGGGCGCCGGCCGCAAAGCGGCCAATGCGATCGACGAGTACCTGGGGAGGGAACTCGGGAATAGCCAGTAGCCAGTAGAACCGCCGGCACCTGACCTTTTAAACCCTTGTCAACCCTTGCCGCGCGGCCTCTCCCACGTAAGTCATTGAAAATACGGATGAAATTCTCTTGCGCGGCTTTGCAGTATATTTCCACCCGTTGCGCGATCATCATTCCATGACCGCTCTGACCCAAATCGTGCCTGCCGGCCTGGCGCCGGCCCGCGAGCCAAAAATAAATAATAAAAAATTTCTGCCCATACCCCCCTGGGGTATTACCATCTCAACTCATTTGTTTTCAATACGAACTGGTGAACAGAAAGCGAAGATTTTCGCGAAAATCGCTCAAAATGATGCGCTAGGATGCAGCAAAAAAACCGGAAATTCGCACATTTGTGTAACGCCCGCCAAAAGCCCGCTTCAAGGAGGCCGAAATTCCCTCAGTTCTCCCTCCCTGCGGACCAATTTCGGTTGCTTCTCCGCCTTCTATTGGCTACCGGTTGCTGGCTATTGACTGTTGGGCGGACCTGGGGCCGCGAGCCTCGATCCGCGGGAGGTGACGACGCTCGTCCGGCGCTGGGGATGATGGAACTTTGTGCGCATCGGGGTCGAAACCACAGGATTGATTGCGGCGCTTCCGGCGCTCAAGGCCTCATAGACAAATCTCAGCGTTCCGTTGTTATCCTGCTGCCACTGCACACGGGACGATTTCCGGGCGGGCGGCGACGGCCCTCCCGACGCTCAGCGCAGAAACAGAAGCGGGCCCAGTGTGAGCACCGCGGCAAGCGGCCGTGATGGGACCGCGCACTGGTGCTCCATCAGATAGCGAGCGTCGGAATTGTGTCGGGCCTCGCATGAGAACTCAATCTGGCGTGTGCCGCGGCGGCAGTGGTACGGTTGGAGAAAATCCCCCAGGAGGTCGCGTGAAAGTCCAGACATTGTGCGACGACAGGTCCGTGCCCGCTCTTTGCGTTCTGGCACTGTGCCTTGTGCTGATTGCTGCCGCTCCTGCCCTCGCGGCTCAATCGTCAAATCAGCTTGCCACGGCCTCGGCAGTCGAGCCCTTTGACGCAACTGGGCTGCGTGTACCGGTTCGTATCGGGGCCGTCGGTCTGGCGCAGGACGATGACGACGCTGCATACGCACAACCGGATTTCAACGACTCGAAGTGGCTTCCGGTGGATGCGAAGACCCGGCTCCGAGAATACTTCCCACGCACCCAATCACCGATTGTCTGGCGGCGTATCCGGGTAAAAGTGAATCCAGGGGAGAGCGACCTGGCATTGCAGGCCTACGACATCTCCCGCGCCTTTGAAATCTATGTCAACGGCCAGAAGCTCATCGCATCCGGCCAGGTAGAACCCTATGTCGCCTACACCCGCGATGCCCGGCTTATCGCGCGCATCCCAGAGGAACAACTCCGTACCGGCAAACTGGTCATCGCCGTTCGCGCTCGCGCTCCACTCACCACGTGGACAAGTGCCGCTCCCGGATTCAGGGGCTCGACGCTCATGTTGGGAGACGAGAGCGCGCTCAAAGACGAGAACTCGCTCAGCATGATCGGCGAGAACGCCGCTCGCTTCCTTACCAACCTGCTTTCGTTGGGCGTAGGCCTGATGGCACTGGCACTGCTGCTCAGCCAACGGCAACGAAGAGAATATCTTTGGGTCTTCGTCCTGGGTCTTCTCAATGCGGCCATTCTGCCGCTGCTGGTGATTTCAGTCCTCCGCAACCTTCCAGCGAACTGGTTCATTTGCTATGAGGTTCTCCGGTTCGGAACAAGTCTGGCCACAATTCTGATGGTCCGTGCCTTTCTACGCGAGCCGTTCGGATGGCTTCTGTTAGTTGGTACCGGTGCAGGCTGTTTCGTCACCTACGCCTTTGAAATTGCATATCTGTATGGAGCATTGCCATATTCGTTTGCGGTCTTCGAAGTGATCCCCATTGCAATTGTCTTCGCAATCATTCTTCCAATCCTGCTTTTCAGGCAACTGCGCCGGGGCGATCGCGAAGCGGGAATTCTGCTTATACCCTTCTTTTTCTATTCTCTTGGGGTTTATGGCTTCATTGGTGCGAGGTTGCTTCAACAGATTCCTCCGCTTCGTAGTGCCGCTCTCCATGCCGAGCAGCTCGTCTTCGGAATTCCTCTCGGAATGTTCACCATTGGACTGGCGGATCTGGGTCTTTTGATTTTCTATCTTTCATTAGCCATCATCATCGTTCTGCGCTCTGCCAACACCAGCCGCGAGCAGGCGGTACTGGAAGGCGAAATGGCGGCTGCGCGTGAAGTCCAGAAGGTCATCCTCCCCGAGCAGATTGAAGCTGTGCCTGGCTTCACCGTAGAGAGCGATTACCGGCCGGCGCAGCAAGTCGGCGGAGACTTCTTCCAGATCATTCCACACAAAAGCGATGGCAGCCTGCTGATTGTGGTTGGCGACGTGACCGGCAAGGGCCTTAAGGCCGGAATGCTGGTGGCGCTGCTGGTGGGAGCCATTCGGACGGCGGTTGAATCGAGCCTTGAGCCGGAGTTTGTTCTGCATGCGCTCAACAATCGGTTGCTGGGACGCGGCGATACCCGGGCCACAGGTCTGGCCCTAAGCATTGAGAGGAATGGCAAGGCGACGCTGGCCAATGCGGGGCATCTGCCTCCCTATCTGAACGGAGAGCAGATGGCGATGGACGGCGCGCTGCCGCTAGGGATGATGGAAGGGGCAGAGTTTTCTTTGGTGCACTTTCAACTGAAGGACGGGGACAAACTGGTGCTGATGTCTGACGGGATTGCGGAGGCCATAGACGCGAACGGGAATCTTTTCGGCTTCGAGCGCGTTCACGAACTGCTGCGCACTGCGACGACCGCAGCAGAGATTGCCAGCGCCGCACAGGGTTTCGGCCAGGAAGACGATATCAGCGTTATTTCCGTGACGCGGACAGCAGCGTTTGAGCCTTCTCTCGCGTGAAGCCACCACGGAGAACCCGCAACCCGAGAAGCAGCGCGGATCCTTCGTCCCATTCTCCTTGGCGTGTTCAGGGTCAGGCAGCGCGTGGAGAGGGGCGTGACGAATTCGAGATGGCTCGCGGTGGACGGCAATGCTTCAGTCATTTATGAGCAAATGCTCTGATGCGGGCAGTTCCTGTCTGATGGTTCCCGCGGCAATAAAAAACGGGCGGCAAAGCTTGCGCCCTGCCGCCGCCCTGTCCCTGGGTTGTCTTTGAAGTGCTGCAATCCTGCTAAACCTTGATTCCGAATCAGGGGCTTCTTGTCTGGACGTAGCCGCCAACGGTTTACCACGGACTTCGAATCCCTAATCCCTGGTCCCTGATCCCTGTCTTACTGCAAGAGCTTGAGCACTTCCTGCTCCACGCTATTAGCCTGCGCTAATGCGGCAATACCGGTCTGGCTCAGAATCTCGTACTTCGACATGTTGGAAGTGGCCGAGGCGTAATCCGTGGCCTGCACGGCGTTCTGCGCGGAGACGATATTCTCCTGCTGGGTGCTCATCACGTTGCTGATTGAATTCAGCGTATTGATCTGCGCGCCGATGTAGCCGTCCTGGGCGGCAACGTAGGTCACGGCCTCATTCAGCACCGCCAGGGCATCTTGCGCATCGGTGGCGCTCAGCAAGTCGGTTGTGCCCAGGTCGGCGTCGGAGTCGCCGGTGGCCGAGAACTTGTAACTGATGGTCGGGGTTGCCGCGGTGTTGCCGTCGAGGCCCGCCACAGTCTCAGTGCCTGCGGTTCCGCCTACTCCCTTATCTTCAAGAGCGCCGTCCAGCGTGATGGTCACATTGGGATTGGTATTGGTGAGCTGAATGCCCGTGTCGCCGGCGGCCGCGGTGCCGGCCGATATGCCCACGGCTCCAGCTGTGGTGAAGCTGGCGGTGACGCCGGGAATATTGGCCGCATTGATTGAAGCCATCAGAGAGCTTACGGTTTCACCGGCTGTGGCTGCGAAATTGTCGGTAGTGCTGGCGCCGGCGGCGTTTTTGATGGTGAACGTGAATCCGGTGCCGGTGGCAAGCACGTCAGAGGACTTGGCCGCAGTGGTCAGTGTGATCGGCGGTCCCGCCGCATCGATGGAGAGATCGGCAAACTGGCCGGTGCTGTCCTGCTCCACTGAGCCTCCCGAGTCGCCGACAACCGAGGAGCTTAACTGGCCGAAATAGAGGTTGTCGATGGACGAGCCGGTGGCAGACGAGTCTCCGGTGTAGATGTCGACTCCATTGACCGAGCCGGTGAAGACCTGAACCTGGTTGTAGGTGGTAGTGGATCCTATATTGTTGATCTCCGACAGGATCGATTGATACTCCTGATTGGCCGCCGCCTCCTGCGAAGTATTGAGCGTGCCGTTGGAGGCTTCGGTGGCCAGGGTGACGGCGCGATCGAGCAGGCTCGTCACCTGCGAAAGAGCGCCATCGGCCACCTGCAGCAGGCCAACACCTTCGGTAGAGTTGGTCTCGGACTGTGTGAGGGCGACAGAGTTGGCCCCCAGTCCGTTCACCAGCGAGAGGCCGGCCGCATCGTCTGCACCGGAGTTGATCCGCGATCCCGATGACAACTGCTGCAACACCGTCTGCAGGCTGGCGTTCGTGTTGTTCAGATTATTCTCAGCATAGATAGCTGACAGATTGTTCAAAACACCGAGAGCCATGGGATTCAACTCCTTCTCGGATGCCTGGCCTTCCGTTCATCCGGCTGCGTTTCATTACTTCGATGAAGGCCGCCGCCAATTCCTGATCCGGATGAGCCTGTTCGCATCCACCCCCTTCATCGGTCCGGGCTCGAATAACTTTAGTCATAATTCTTAAAGCCGCCGAACGCCGGCAATGACTCGCCCCGATTCAAACTGTCCCGGCCCCGTGCAAACACCGTCGCGTAGCGCGGCAATCGCTGTCGCGCCACGATGCAGGGCTTTGTCTCGATTTGAAGCACGCTGCCAGGCTGTCTAACCCGCAAATGACAGTTTCTTCGAGGGATTCTTCCGGATTCCGGCGCGGGCAAAGCCCCCAAAAGACAAGCCCCCGGCGAGCGCCGAGGGCCTGTTTGAATCTGCTAAGGCCTTTACGCCTTGCGCTCGGGTTTGTATCCCGACAGCCCGTAAAACACGATGAATATATATCCCACGATGGGCAGCAAGAATGCGTGCTGATAGCCTGCTCTGTCGGCGATCAGCCCGAAGAGCGGCGGAAGGACGCCTCCGCCCACGTTGCCGATAGTAATCACGCCCGATCCCTTGCTGGTGAGCGGTCCCAACTCCGCGATGCCCAGAGCGAAGATGGTGGGGTACATGATGGAGTTGGCAAAGCCACACAGAATGAGGCACCACACGGCCGGCTCGCCGGTAACAAACATCCCCACCACCAGCAGAACGACGCCCAACACGCCGAGAAACGCCAGCAGGTTCTGGGCCTTGATTTTCTTCATGACCACGGTTCCCGCAAAGCGCCCGAGCATCATGGTAAAGGGATAGAAGAATGCCAGTACGGATGCCCGGTGGGGATCGTTCACTCCCTGCGACTGAAAAAACCGGATGGCGTTGGCGAACAATGAAACTTCCAGCCCCACGTATAAGAAGATGCCGACCATGGCCAGCACCGTATGCCGGTGGCTCCAAATGCTGGGTGTGGCAAGCGAAGCGGCGCCGCCCACATTGCCGGGATCGGCGGCGGGCCGGAATTCGCGGGTCAGGGTCACGGTGGGCAAGTGCAGCATCATGACGATGAAACCCAGGAGGAGCAGAGCAATCGCAATGGCGATATACGGCCCTACAACGGTGTGCGCAACGGCTGCCTGGTCCAATGGTTTTGTTGAACTGGTGAGGATGAAAGCACCCACCACCAGCGGAGCCACCATCGTGCCTGCGGAGTTGAATGCCTGAGCCAGCGTGAGCCGCGCGGGCGCGCTGTGCTCCGGCCCCAGGATCGACACATAGGGGTTCGCCGAAGTCTGCAGTCCGCAAACGCCCGTGGCCAGAACGAAACTGGCAGCGAGGAAAAACGGGAAGCTGATCATGTTTGCCGCGGGAACAAAAAGCAATGCGCCTACGACCATCACAAACAGCGAAATCACCATGGTGCGCTTATAGCCCACGGCCTCAATCACCTTGGCCGAAGGGACCGAGAAGAAGAGATAGGCAAAGAACCACGACGAAGTGACCAGGTTTGACCAGAAGTGATCCAGATGGAAGATGTCCTCGAGCTTCGGCGACAGGTTGCTGTTCAGGTTGGTGAGGAACCCAAAGATGCAAAACAGGCCGGTGACGATGATGAATGGAACGGTGTAGTTGGGAGCGCTGGGCGCAGTGGCAGTTTTGGATGGCGTTGCCATGGATGGTCTTTCCTCCGCAGGATTCAAGCAATAGAGCTTGAAATAGTTCCCAACCACTCTACGCACCCCCGCGGCCCCAAGTCCAGCGAGGGGCCGTTGCATGGAACGGGACTTTTGGACGGGGCACGTTTGGACGCATAGGGCCGATCGCTGAACCTGATCCCCGGACACCGCCCCATTTACACTGAAAGAGCATGGTTCCTACGCTGACCTGGACCCCGGAGGGCGTTCGCTTCATCGACCAGACCAAGCTCCCGCTCGAAGAGAGCTACGTTCTGGCTGCGACCTACGACCAGGTTGCTGACGCCATCACCACCATGGTGGTGCGCGGCGCGCCGGCCATTGGGGTTTCCGCGGCTTACGGCGTCGCCCTCGGCGCCCAGAAGACGAAAGCAGCCACGGCGCAGGAATTTGCGCCGGAGTTCGAGAAGATCTGCGCGCGGCTGGCGGCAACCCGCCCCACGGCCGTGAACCTTTTCTGGGCCATCGACCGCATGAAGCGGCTTTTCGCGAAGCTGGCCGGGTCGGGCGTACTTTTGGAGGAGATCAAGCGGAAGTTCCTGGCTGAGGCCAACACCATATACGATGAAGACATCGCTGCCTGCAGAGCGATGGGCGCATTTGGCGCCGATTTGATGCCCGATGAAGGCGGCGTTTTAACGCACTGCAATGCCGGCGCACTGGCTTCCTGCGGCTATGGGATGGCGCTGGGTGTGATTCGCTCAGCGGTGGAGCGCGGCAGGCGCATTCACGTGTATGTCGACGAGACGCGGCCATTCTTGCAGGGCTCGCGGCTCACGGCCTGGGAGCTGATGGCCGACAGCATTCCCACCACCGTCATCTGCGACAACATGGCTGCCAGCCTGATGCGCAAGGGGCGCATCCAGGGCGTGGTTGTCGGCGCCGACCGCATCGCCGCTAACGGCGATACCGCCAATAAGATCGGCACCTACAACGTGGCAATCCTGGCGCGCGAGCACGGCATCCCGTTCTACGTGGCCGCGCCCTGGTCCACCATCGATCTCGCCACTGCCACCGGCGACGCCATCCCCATCGAGGAGCGCCCCGCTCGCGAAGTCACACACTACGCAGGCAAGCAGGTCACTCCGCACGGCGTGGGCATCTCGAATCCAGCGTTCGACGTCACTCCTGCGAAGTACATCACGGCCATCATCACCGAACGTGGTGTGATGCGCGCGCCGTACACAGAGTCGCTCAAAGAGATGGAGCTGGTGAGCTGAAAGAATCGAGGTAACCGCCGAGATTCACACCGGCGTGCGCACTTCGCTCGATGTGCCTCCGGCCGCGGGAACGTAGCACTTCAGCGTGTAATCCATCACCATGCGGTCGGCATTGAAGCGCCATCCCAGCGTGCGGATGGTGCGTTTCATGCGCTTGATCCATCCCCGCGGCAGGCCGTCGCGGTCGCGGCTGTAGTAGAGCGGAATCACTTCGTCCAGCAGCACGTGATACAGCGCCTCGCCATCGCGCTTGTCGTGCATATCCATATTGGAGTGGGTCCTGCCGGTTCCGATGGCGAATCCGTTCAACCCGTCGTAAGCTTCGGCCCACCATCCATCCAGAATCGACAGGTTGAGCCCGCCGTTCAGTACCACTTTCATGCCGCTCGTGCCCGAAGCCTCGAGCGGACGCCGCGGATTGTTCAGCCACACGTCCACGCCCTGCACCAGGTATCGGCCTACGTTGATGTCGTAATCCTCGATGAAAACAAACCTGTCGCCGAAGTCGGGGTTGCGCATCATCTGCGCAATCTGCTGCAGCACGCGCTTGCCGGGCTCGTCGTGCGGATGCGCTTTGCCGGCAAAGACAAACTGCACGGGATGCTTGGCGTCGTTCACCATCGCAGCCAGTCTCTCCAGATCGGCCAGCAGCAGATTGGCGCGCTTGTAGGTGGCAAAACGCCGCGCAAAGCCGATGGTCAAGGCGTCGGGCGAAAGCACTTTGTCCAGCCGCTTGAGAGTTTCTGCCGGCTCGCCGCGGCGTTCGGCCTGCTCGTGGGCGCGCCGGCGCACAAAGTCCAGCAGCTGCGCCTTCAGGCTCAGGTGTGTCTCCCACAGCTCGCCATCGTCCACCGTCTCAATCGCGGCCCAGGTGTGCGATGCGCCGCTCTGTCGCTGCCATCCCACTCCCAGATGCCGGTCGTAGAGGCGGCGCATCTGCGGAGCCAGCCACGACGGCACGTGCACACCATTGGTTACATGGCCGATCGGCACCGCGTCCTCAGGCCCATCGGGATACAACCCTCTCCACATGGCTCGCGAAACTTCGCCGTGCAGCGAACTGACCGCGTTCACTCGCCGCGCCAGCTTCAATCCCAGCACCGTCATGCAGAACGGCTCGCCGGGGTCGGTGGGGTTCTCGCGTCCAAAACCCATCAAATTTTCGTGCGAGATGCCCAGTTGATCGCGCAGCGGTCCCAAATGCTCCTCGATCAGGTCCGGGGTGAAACGATCGTGGCCCGTGGGAACCGGAGTGTGCGTGGTGAAAATCACTTCGCGCGGAATCTGGCGAGCGGCGGAATAGAAATCGAGACCCTCCTCGGCCATGCGGCTGCGAATGGCTTCGAAGACCGCGAATCCGCTGTGCCCCTCATTCAGGTGTAGAACGCCCGGCGCAATGCCCATGGCCTTGAGCGCACGAAACCCGCCCACACCCAGCAGCAGCTCCTGCCGGATGCGGGTGCGCGCATCGCCCCCATACAGGCGTGAAGTGGTATCCCGATCCTCAGGGGCGTTGCCGGCCACGTTTGAGTCCAGCAGCAGAAGATCGCATCGGCCCACCTTCACCCGCCACACCTTGGCGCGAATCGAACCGCCGCGCGTGGCCATCTCCACCACCACCGGCTCGCCGTTGACGCCAATGGCCGGCTGCATGGGCAGTTGACTGATGTCGGTCTGGAGATACTCTTCGCGCTGCCATCCTTCCTTGTCGAGCCGCTGCAGGAAATAGCCCTGACCGTAGAAGAGGCCGACGCCGATCAGCGGTATGTCCAGATCCGATGCGCTCTTGATGTGGTCCCCGGCCAGAACACCCAGCCCACCGGAATAGATGGGCAGCGACTCGTGCAGCCCAAACTCGGCGGAAAAATAGGCCACCGGCCGCGGCCGCAGGGCGCCTGCGTGGCTCGCTCCCCAGGTTTGGTCATCCAGCAGATACTCTTGCTGGCGCCGGTATGCATAGTTGATGCGGCTGTGCAGAACCAGCTCCGTGGCCCGGCGCTCGAGCTCGCTCAGCGGGATCTCATTCAGCAGCGTGATGGGATTTTGATTCAACTGGCGCCAGCGCGCCGGATTCAGATCGCGAAACAGGCTCACGCACTCCTGGTCCCAGCTCCACCACACGTTGCGCGCCAGCTCCCAGAGCCTTTCTTGTGCGGGCGCAATAAAGCGGTCCAGCGTCCGCGCCTCGCTCACCACCGGCGCAACCTGGTTCGCCGCTTGCATCAGCATGTGAATCTCTTGATCGCGAAAGACCCTCGCTTCCTTGGTCTGCACTACCAGCACGCCCTGCAGCACGCCGCGATCGACCAGCGGAACGCCCAGAAAGGAGTGGTACTCCTCCTCCCCTGACTCCTTGAAGTACTTGTAGCGGGGATGATTGGGAGCATTGGGCACGGCGACCGGGCGCAACTGTTCGGCCACCAGGCCTGAGAGGCCCTCATGCAGCGGCATGCGCAGCGTGCCGATGCAGCGCGGATGCAGGCCCAGCGAAGCGGCAAGCACAAGATTGGTCCGATCCGGCTCCAACAGGTAGGCCGAACAGACGTCGGTCCGGAACCGCGAGGCAATCAGGGCCACCACGTTCATCAAGGTATCGGCTGGTTTGCCTTCTTCCTCCGCCAGGTTGGTAATCTCCTCGAGCGTCAAAACCAGATTGGCGTCGGTCGCCTCGCGTGTCGGGTTCATTTTGAATTTCCTCCGCTCTTCCGATGGGATACTCAAGCTGTGCCCGCGCCCGGTGCAGAAGACAGATGCACTCCAAGCGAGGTCACGCAATGCAAAACCGTGGCAACAAAATGGTTTGAATGCAGGGGAAATCCCGCGAAAATTGAGCTGCGCGATTGATTCGACAATACCACAGCTTCGGCTGCGCGCCGCAGACCGAATCGACCAACTTCGCGAGATCCTTATGGCTTGGCCAGCCGGGCCGCCAGCACCGCGAAGATGGGAAACGTCAGGTAGACCAGGCCGATCTCCGAGTAGTAGGCAGTCCCGGTCATTTTCATGGGGCCATACGCGAACATCGGATAATCGAAAATCAGATTCATGGCCAGCCAGAGCGTCCCGACCAGGAGAGCCTCGCGAACAGAAACGGCCCGCTTGCGGAAGTAGAAAGCCAGCAACAAGCCCGCAGTGATGAGCTCAACCAGGTACATCAGCGTGCTGAAAAGTGGGGCGTTGCCTTTCTTGATGGGAAAGGCGACAAATGAGATCAGGAATGGAATCAGCCAGCTGAAGAATCCGATCACCACAGCACGGACGATGGAGCGTGTCTGGGCAGCCATAACCCCTCCCGCGCCAATCTTACGCCCCGCCAACCGCCTCGCCGGGCACCTCGCGTAAGTGGCCCAGTGGTGCCATGGGCGTGATACATTCAGAATCCTACGGGGGTCATTATGGCAACCGACACGTATTTCGCCGCGGGCGGCGACACCATCGATTTGCAGCAGCAGGTAGCCCGACTGCAGGCCCTCCTTGAAGCCTCGCGCCAGGTCCACTCCACCATTCGCGAAGAGGAAGTGCTGGAATCGGTGCTGCGTATCGTGGTGCGCGAGCTGGAGATGGCCGGAGCCGTCTTTCCCGGAACAGGCCTGGTCTATGGCGATGCGCCGGCGAGCGGCCTAAACGGCAACGCCTCTGACGCGGGCCTGTTCAGCTACCCCCTCGCCGATCGCGATGGCAAAAAGATGACCGAACTGGTGGTTGCGTCCCCCGAAGCCCGGGAGCTGACCATCTACGAAGCCGATTTCCTCGAGGGCCTGGCGCTGCAGGCCGCGGTGGCCCTCGAAAACGCGCGCAATCACAAGCGCAATATCGAGTTTGCGCGCCTGCAGCAGGATCTGGATGCCGCGCGCCGCATTCAGCGCTCCCTGCTTCCGCAGCAACTGCCCAACATTCCCGGCTACTCGGTCGGGATCCGCTCGGTGACCTGCTACGAGGTGGGCGGCGATTACCTCGACATCGTGGAGCAGCCCGACGGCAGCCTGTTGCTGGCAGTGGCCGACGTGGCCGGCAAAGGGCTGGCCTCAGCCATCGTGTCGATGAGCTTTCGCTCGGCCTTCCGGGGCATGGCGGCCACGGGCATGCCACTCGACGAGCTGGCTACGCAGATGAACCAGCACCACTGGGCTGAGGGCGAAGAACAGCGGCGCCGCTACGTGACCGCGATCTTCGTCCGGCTGCATCCCAAGACGGGCGAAATCGAGGTGGTCAACGCGGGGCACAATCCGGGATTCCTGGTCGAGCCGGGAGCACCCACCTACCAGTTTGCCGCCGCCGGCACCCCCCTGGGCATGCTCCCTGGGATGCGCTACTCGAGCGAACAGCGAATGATTGCCCCCAGCGGGCGCCTCCTGCTCTATACCGATGGGCTTACCGAGGTCTTCAGAGGGGATGAAGAGTTTGGTCCTGAAAGGCTTCTGGACGAATTTTGTTCGTGCCCGTCGCGGAAGGCCGATGATATTCTCGATGCATTATGGACTGCCATTCAGGCATTTGGCGAGGGCGGCCCACAGGCTGACGACATGACCGCACTCGCGCTGTGCCACGCAACCGATTCGCCGGAGATGCAGGGATGAGCGAGTCGAAATCCACCACGGTGGAGTTGAGGCTGCCCACCCGTTTGGGCTACGAGAAGGTGGCTATGAGCACGGCCGCATCCCTGGCCAAACTCATGGGCTTCCCCGAGAGCCGCATTGAGGATCTGAAGACCGCGCTGGCTGAAGCCTGCATCAACGCCATCGAACACGGCAATCGCCTGAATGAGAAACTCTCGGTTGGCGTGGTGCTGCAGGCCGGCCCCGACGAGCTGGAAGTGAAGGTGATCGACGACGGCACCGGCATCAAGAGCCAGCCCGCCAAGCCCGATATCGATCGCAAAATGCACGGCGAAGAGGACCCGCGCGGCATGGGTATGTTCCTCATCCAGGCTCTGGTCGACAAGGCCGAATGGGTAGCCGGATCAGAAGGCAAAAGCAGCTATGTTCGTCTGGTGATTCGGCTGGATAACGAAGCCGGTTAGGCTGGGGTTGTTATTCTAGAATCCTACAAAGACAGCGGAGGCAATCGACAAGTGCAAACCGAGACCAAGTCGCACGTTGACCAGCTCACTTCTCCGGCCGGCCATCCGGTCACCGTCCTCCGTTTTCAGGGCGATATCGCCAGCACCTCGAAGGACGCGGTGCTGGGAGCCTACCAGGCTCTGCCCAAAGATACCGCGAAGTTGATCCTGCTGGACTTCACCGGGGTGGAATACATCAACTCCAGCGGCATTGCGCTCATCATCCAACTCCTCATTGAGGCCTCGAATTCAGCGCAAAAGGTGTACGTCTTCGGTCTTTCTCCACACTTCACCAAGGTTTTCACCATGGTCGGCATCACCAAGTACGCGGGACTTTTCACCGACCAGACAGCAGCGCTGTCTGCGCTTTGAGCGATAGCTGGTTCACGAGATTCTGACTTGGAAGCCGTTTTGCCCGGCGCGTTACTGCGGTCCCTTATCACTCTTTGAAAACAGCGGGAAGTGGAACGGCGATTCAGCCGTGGCCGGCTTCTTCTGCTTGGCGCCGGCATCCTCGCGCAGCACGGTGCGCTGTGAATTGATGCACATCCAGCCGCCGCGCACACGCTCAAAGACATGGGTGAACACACCCTTCTCGTCCACAGGATTGGAATTCACTTTGTGGCGCAAGGAATAGGTGCCGTTCACTACCGCAGTGTCGCCCAGCATGCGGACGGTGATCACCTTTTGCGTAAGATAAAGCCACTTATCATCGCCGCTGATCACCATGACCACCTGCTGGTTTCGCGTGGTCACATCGCCGCCGGCCGAAACATCAAGAAACAGCGGAGAGAGCACCAGCTCCAGCCCGTATTGATCGCGCCGGTTTACCGAGTCAGACCAACTGTCTTCAAGCTTCTGAAACTGCGCCACCTCCGGGCTGACGCTCGTCGTCACCCCGGCGGGAACATTCGCCGTCGGGTCAGCGTTCGCAGGAGTTGCCGCATTGGAAGTGGGGTTTTGAGCGGAAGCAGCGCAACACGCCAGCAATAAAGCAGATAAGGAGAAGAAAAGCCGATTCATACGCAGTTTGAACTCCAACTGAGGAAGCAGGGTCCTACCAAGCATCATAGCTCTTTGGACTGCGCAACCGGGAGGATGGAGAGCGGGGAAGGCCGACTCGCACCAGGAAGCTTACATCAGGGATTGCAGGCGGTCAGGACTGTGCAGGGTAACAATGGATTCTTCGATCGAGATCCACCCGTCCTTGCGGAACTGGCCCAGGGTTCGGGTGACGGTCTCGCGCGTGGTGCAGGTCATGGAGGCCATCTCCTCGTGCGTCAGCAACAGCGGAAAGCGATACTCCCCACTTTCGGTGTGCTCGCCGATCTGGTGCGACAGTTCCAGCAACAGGCGCGCCAGCCGCGCGGCCACGGTTTCGGCCAGCGCGATGCGACACGCGTCCTGCAAAGCAAAGCGGTATTCCTGGCAGATGCACTGCACGGCCCGTAACTGCGCTTCCTTGTGATTGCGCAGAAAGCTCAGGAACCGCTCCCGCTCCACCGGACGCAGTTGCGCCGGCGTGAGCGACTCTGCCGTCACCTCGTATGTGCCGTGAGAAAGCACCGCGTACAGGCCGAGCATTGAGCCCGGCCCCGCGACACGGACAATCATGTGCCGGTCTTCGGACCGCCCCGCAGTCAGCTTTAAATAACCGCTGCAAATCAGGTACAGGCAGCGGGCTTCCTCGCCCTGCGTAAACAATGATGCTTGCGCCGGCAGCGAAATGGTGCTCGTCGCCAGCTCTAAATCGGCAAGAACGGCGCTACCCAGCGAGCAAAACCAGCCCGGGCGGCGATTGGGGCAAGCTGCGCAACCCATGGGTAACGACCGGCCGGCGTGTTTGGTCCGCGCCGGCTCTTCTATCGAGATTTGCATGTCCGCCATCGCGTCGTCCTATCGTTGCCGATGCGGCCCGTCGCCTCCGCTGCTTCCCGATCCGCCTTCGAGTCGCAATCGAGGCCAGAATGCGCTGAGACTCACGAAGAGTTGCATCCACAATGAGTTTGCTTGAGTGCCGCGAAATTTGGATGTGATGGGCCTCACGTTCCTGCCGGCATGACATCTTTGTGTGACGCAAGAGCCACAGACCCTGCCTGATAAACTCCGCAAGCTGTTGTTTCAATAAACGTTGGACCTGGAGATTCAGCTGCCTGGCTTCTGTGATATGCATCACCGCCTGCAGTGCAAGGCAGAACGTAATCTTTCGAGCATGTGGTGATGCTTCTCACTTCGCAGCGTCGGCACAGAGCTCTGAATTTAGTCTCTCGTGCTTCCGCTTACCCATGGAGAATTCACCCGTTCGGCGCCAAATGGCTGCTGAAGTCGGTTTCATGATGTGGCAGCAAGTTCTTTGAAGGCGGTACTTTCATGCATGCAGATAGGCCGGTAACGCGATTGCCGATCAATGCGGCCCTGGGAAAGCGGTCGGGACTGCTCGTGTTTCTGACGTTATTGCTGGGCGCAGGCATTCTAGGCGCCACGGCTCTGGCGGCTCAGGCGCCCGGGGCTAAATCCTCTGACCAGTCAAGCAAGCAGGCCGCCAGCGCGCAGTATGTCGGTTCTGACACCTGCGCCTCATGCCACGAAGAGGTAAGCAAGAGCTTTGCTACCAATCCTCACACCAAAATGGCCCTCATGCCCGGCAACCACGAAGGTGTGACCTGCGAGAACTGCCACGGGCCGGGCAGCGAGCACGTGGCCGGCGGCGGCGACGTTACCAAGATCTTCGATCCCGCCAAGGCTTCGAGCAAGGACGTCGATGCGAAGTGCCTCACCTGCCACTCTGGCACGCACCCCGACTTCCTGCGCTCGCCCCACGCCAAGGCCAATGTCAGTTGCATCGGCTGCCACAGCGTCCACGGTACGGATGTGCAGCCGTCGCTCCACATCGCGGCCCTGCTTGGCAGTACTGCCTCCAGCACCACCTCCAGTAAGGAGCGCGAGTATCTGCTCAAGGCTCCGGAGCCCGTGCTCTGCTATCAGTGCCACGCCGAGAAGAACGCGCAGTTCAACATGCCGAATCATCACAAGGTGAACGAGGGCCTGGTCAAGTGCACCGATTGCCACGACGTTCACGGCACATTTGAGAGGAACAACGTCCGGTCGAGGAACGATTCCAACCAGATCTGCACCAAGTGCCATACCGACAAGCGCGGTCCATTTGTCTACGAGCACACGCCGATCAAGGGCGAGGGATGCCTGGGGTGCCACACGCCGCACGGATCGCAGAATGCTCGGCTGCTCAATATGCCGAACATCAACGTCCTGTGCAATCAATGCCACAGCCCCGTCGCTGCAGCCACAATCCACGGCCAGGCTGCGGGCTCCTCAGAGCTTGCTCCTTGCACCAGCTGCCACACCTACATTCATGGTTCCAACATGAACGTGGCGTTTCTCCGGTAGGGGATGGAAAGTTTTTGAAGTGAGCGAGGTTTGATTCAAGTGAGGCTTCATATGAAGAAAGTTGACTGGTTTTCCCGGCTTCTTAGTCAATGGCCCGGTCTTGTTGCGATCCTGGGCGTCGCGGTGGCCGTCTCGCTCACGATGGCGGGCAGTGCGTACGGCCAGGACCCGACGAAGGCAGCCCCGCCGCCCGAATCGCAGATGAGTATTCCCAGCGGATACTCGATGCATCAGTCGGTCGATTTGGGCGAGCGCATCAACGACACCGTGGGCAGCGGGGCCATGTACGACAATCTCGTCAACCTGCAAACCGGTCCCCGTGTTCTGGGCGAGACTTTCGAGATGCATGCGCTTCCTGGCAACAAGAATCCGCTGCTCGACGATCTCAAGGCCTTTGGCAGCGGCTTCGGCGGCGATCCGTACAATATCGTCAAGGTGGACGCCTCGAAGAGCAAGTATTACGAGTTCTCGGCCTTGTTCCGCCGCAGCCGCAGGTACTTCGACTACGATCTGCTCGGCAATCCGAACGTTCCGGGCGGGCAGACGATACCCATCGGGCCCTCCACGGCGCCCACCGGCTCTTACGTGTACCCGCAGGTGAGCCAGTCACCCTTCCTGTTTAACACCGTCCGCCGCATGACGGACACCAGCGTCACACTGTTTCCGCTGGCGACCTGGACGTTTCACGTGGGCTACGCGAAGAATATTTCGCAAGGGCCGACTTACACGCCGAGTGGCTATCAGCTCGCGGGCTCCTACGCGATGATCCTCGAGGAATACGCGCGCAACAGCACCGACGATATCACCGCGTCGCTCGACTGGAAGCCTGTGCAGGGCACCAAGTTCACCTTTGAAGAGCAAGTGACCCACTTCAAGGGCGACTCCTACTGGACCTTGGGGCCGAGCTACCTGAACGTGCAGGAGGCGGACGGGACGGTCGCCTCTCTGCTGACGAACTACTACAGCCTGAGCCCCTACGCCGTCAGTAGCTGCAACACCAACAGCATGGGCGCCGGCAACTACACCAGTTCGTCAAACTATACCCTGTTCACAGCTCCGCCGAACGGCGGCCCGCCAGTGATTAACCCTGCCTGCGCGGTGATGACCGGTTACCAGCGCTACCAGCCGACCCGCGTGCTTTTCCCCACCGAAGTGCTGCGCCTGCAGAGCGCGACCCTCGAGCACCTGTCGATGAACGGTGACGTGCGCTTCACCAACGCCAACATGTCGCTGCCCAGCTACTATGACGCCTTCCAGGGATTGGCGGGCACCAGCCGTTTCATCACTTACACTGGCAGGGCCTCCGCGCAGCGGCAAGTGCTCTCTGCCGACTACGGAGTTCTGTGGCAAACCTCCGACCGGTTCAGTCTGGCCGAGCAGATCAGCTTTTCGACCTGGCACCAACCTGGTACTACCAATATGACGAGCGGCGTCACCCTGGCCACGCCGGCCGTCGCAAACGAAGAAACCATCAACTATCCGACGCTGACCTCGACGGCCCTCGCCACCGGCAAGTCCACCTTTGAAGGCAGCGCCAGCATCAACACGCCCGCCTTCGGCTACATGGGCCAGCTTTACGTGACCAACAACTTAACGGCATCCTGGGATGCCTCTTCGCGCGCCACCTTTGGGCTCACCTATCGGTACCAGAAGCACGACGTAGCCGAGGGCATTCCGCACAACGCGCCCATACCGGTAGACAGCAGCGCCACAACCGGCGGCGTGATCACCATGAATGAGAACGCCGGAATCCTGGACGTTGCCTTGCGCCCCGCTACAAACTGGGACCTCAACGGTTCGGCCGAAATCGGATACGACGACAACGCGCTGACGCCGGTGTCGCCGCGCCAGTTCCGGCAATACCGCGTGCACACCATTTACAAGCCAGCGCCCTGGGCCACGATTTCCGGCGCCTACAACGACGTGGAGAAGCATAACAATACCAACAACAATGCGGCCACCGTCGCGTACCTGGAATCCGTGGCGACCGCGACATCCCCCACCTCCTTGCCCTACGAGGGACCGCTGAACTACGTCTCTTACAGCCGTGTCGCCAGCGTGGCTGCATCGATGTATCCCAACGAGCACTACGGTCTGGATCTCGACTACACCTACAGCGACGTCTACTCGGCGGACAACATCTGCTTCGATAACGGAAACCAGGTGCTGAGCACGAAGCCGGGCGTCTACCCAGGCACTGCTACACTGACCGCCGGCGGCGCGCCGAATCTCTGCGCCGGCGTCTTCACCCGCGGCTCGACGACCGAGTTGGCGGACTGGTATGGCCGTGACTACATGCACGCGCCCACGCAATTCGGCATGGCCGCCCTCTCTTTCGCGCCCAACACCAAGGTTCACTACGGCCTCGGATATCGCATCAGCTCCGCGAACGGAAGCCGGTTCTTCAACGACGCGCGCGATGTTAACGGTTCGCTGGTCTCTTCGTATCAGACGCCGTATTTGAATGCCTCCTACGCCATGCGACCGGGGCTGATCTGGAAGGCTGAATACGACTTCTTCCGCTACGGTGAGGGCGGTCCCTCCGGTCCGCAGCTCTGCAGCTTGTCGACCGACAGCGGCGCGATATCCGGGGCGGCTTCCACGGTCTCTCCCTGCACGAGCTTCACCGGTGTCACGGGTGTCACAGGTTTAACCGGGCCGGCCTTTGGCGAGACCGCGCCGCGCGAGTTCCACGCCAGCAACATCGTACTCGGATTCCATTACGAGTTCTGACGCGGAGTATTGTCTGATTGCTTGAAGTGGGGTGAGCCGGGCCCAACGCATCACCTTGCTCACCCCGGCTATTGAAGAGTTTGCCGGACTACGCATGGATCGATCCGGCATATGGTGTAAAAGAAAAACCTTCCGGGAAAAGCCGCACCCGGGCAGTGATTGCCGCGCCGGTTGCCCCGGAAAAGAACTTGAGGAGTCGTACCATGAGCAAGATCATTCGTTTCCATGTTGCATTCGCCGCCGTGATTCTTATGGCCGGCACAGTGAGCTTTGCGCAGTCTTCTGGCGAAGCGGTATACAAGGCCAAGTGCCAAAGCTGCCACGGTGCTGAAGGCATGCCGAATCCCGGAATTGCCAAGGCGATGGGCGTTAAGCCGGTCAGCGATCCCTCAGTGAAGTCACAGAGCGAAGCGCAGATGATTGCCGTAACCACTGACGGCCAGGGCAAGATGCCGGCGTTCAAAGGCAAGCTTTCCGACGACGATATCAAGGCTTCGGTGGAATACTTCAGGTCCTTGGCCAAGTAAACGCCAAGGCCATGAAACGAAGCCGGCGAAAAACCGGCGCGCGGCAGAGAAGAATAGCAGAGCAGAAACATACCGGCGCGGGACGCTTGCACGTTCCGTCCGAGCCGGTTTAGTGTGGGAGGGTCCCAAATTAACCCACTTGCGTGTTGCGTCGGCCGAACAGACTGTCGGCCTGCAGCATTGACCATAACCACGCGGCTCGCGCGCTGATGCGTACGCGCCGAATACAACTGAAGGAGTTTACCCATGACGAAATTTTTCCGTTCTCAAACGGCCCTGGCGGCTGCGATGTTGCTCGCCGGCGCTATGAGCTTCGCCCAGGACGGCGCCGCCACGTACAAGGCCAAGTGTGCCATGTGCCACGGCCCCGCCGGCACGCCCAGTGCCGCCATGGCAAAGGCCATGGGCATCAAGCCTGTTTCCGATCCCGCCATGCAAGCTCTCACGGTGGACCAGATTGCGGCAACCGTGAAAAACGGCAAAGGGAAAATGCACCCCGTTGCCGGACTGACCGATGCGCAGGTGAAGGACGTCTCGGCCTACTTTAAGACTCTGAAATAACTTCGGAGAAACCCGCGCGCGGAACGGAGCTCGGCTCGCCAGCGCTCCGGCCGCGCGTGAAAGAGAGTGAGGGGACGTGTCGGCGTTTGAACGATTCCGCGAAAATTGGTTGCGCCCGGCGCTGTTTTTCGGGAACAATCCCATCAGTCTGGTTGGTGGGGCCATCACCACCGCCTCCGGGGTCACGCTTATCGGCTACTGGCTGGTCGAGCTTTTCGGCCATATCACTGACAATCCCTATCTCGGCATCATCGTATTCCTTATCCTGCCGGCGCTTTTCCTGCTGGGCCTCATTCTTATCCCAGTGGGCGTCTTCATCCGGCGCAGAAAACTGAAGCAAGCCGGCCGGATTCCCGCTGAATTCCCCAGAATCGATCTCAACGACCCCATCTTCCGCCATGGCGTCGACATCGTGCTTGTGGCCACTGTGGTGAACATCCTGGTAGTTGCCACGGCCACCTACCATGGCGCTTCCTATATGGATTCGCCGCAATTCTGCGGCCGCTCCTGCCATGTGATGACGCCCGAATACACGGCCTATCAAATTTCTCCGCACTCTCACGTGGCCTGCGTGGAGTGCCACATCGGCACCGGAGCCAAGGCCTATTTCAGCGCCAAGGTGAATGGCACCAAGCAGATCCTTGAGGTCAGCTTTCATCCTCTTGCTCCTCTGGCGCCACGCATCGTTCCCAACTATCCCACCCCCATTCCTTCCCCGGTCAGCAGTCTGCGCCCCGCGCGCTACACCTGCGAGGGCTGCCACACGCCCACCCGGTTCGATGGCGACATTCTGTTTGTCAAATCCAGTTTTGCCGACGACGAGCAGAACTCCGAGTCGCAGACGGTGCTGATTCTGCACCTGGGCGGCGAAGATTCGTTCTC
>JASHYS010000404.1 GCA_030042915.1 Acidobacteriaceae bacterium | reverse complement strand
TGGCTAAAGGCGACACGCCGGCAAAGGTAGAGCAGGAACTGATGCAGGTGATTCCGCACGACCACTGGATCAGGTTCTCGCACGAAGTGATTCTGCACGGCCGCGCAGTGTGCGTTGCGCGCAAGCCCAAATGCAGGATCTGCATCCTCGAGCCGCTGTGCCGGTCGAAGGACAAGACGTGGCACAGCTGAGGAGAGCCGTTCCTCTCGATGAAGCGTGGATGAAGCGACATTCATTCACATTTGGTACCCCCACCCCCCTCCCCCCCGGTACCTCCATGTTTTGGGCGCAAGGTATTCGTGAGAGGCTCGTTTTGGCCGGAGGTCGCCGCAAATTCCCTATTTTCTGCCCGCCGCCTACAAGACCTTGCCGGCAAAGGGCTTCGAGCCCGGTAATGGCGCTTTCCGAGGGCAATTGCAGCCAAGATCGTGCATTCAGAGCGCTTAGCGTCGCTTTCTTTTTCGTGCCTGCGCCTGAACGGCTTTCTTGTCCCTATGAAACGAACACGGCGGACCAAAGTCCGCCGCGTTGAAAGCCTGTTTTGGCTTTCGATCTTGAGTATGCGCTAGAGCGGGGAAATTATCTGCAAAGTTGGGGAAAGAAATTTTGGAGCCGGGGAATCATTTGGGATGAAGGAGTTAGCGTCGGGGTGCAGCGCGCGGAGAGGATCGGAAGGTGCTTGACAGACAGGCTTCAGGGACTAGGGAACAGGGATTAGAAGACCGTAAAGGACGAAAAACTGTAGATAGGAATATTCCACCCTAGGCGCAAAGACAAAGACGCGCCGAGCGTGGGGCACCCCCGCTCTTGGGTTCGTGGTTTCCCGGGTCTCAGAATCGAGACCCCCCCACCCCACAGACGAAGACCTGTCTGTGGGGACGGACCCGGGGCACCCCATTTCTTGGTGAGTTGGCTTCCCGAGAGGCGAGCGAGCCGCCGGAGTTTCAGACCCTGGGCGGGATGGGAATCGCAGGATACGGCAGGTCGAGAAGGCGCGAGAATTCGGCAATCTTGACCCAATACATGATCCACAGAAGGAGGCTTGCCAGCCCGACCAGGAATCCCAGCAGCGGGACGATGCAGCAGCACACGCAGACGCACATCGCAATGCCGATGCGTTGCCCGGGCAAGGGCTCAGGGCTCGGGATTCCCCGCCTCGCATATTCATTGGCCAACGATTTGGCCACGGCCATGACCACAAAAAAATTCCAAATCAGGCTGAAGAACGGAACGAGCAGCAGCCACACCATTCCCGGTTCCATGGTTCTGAAACCGGGGGCGCACTTGCTGAGTGTGCTCGAAAGCGTGAGCAGGAAAAAGATGGCAGGAACGAGGAGAACTGCGCAGAAGAAAGCAGACAGGATCATAAGGTGCCAAGGCTGAAAAGTGTCACCCATTTTCTCCTCCTGAAATTCAGAAGATCACAAGTTGAGGCACATTCTAATGTGGGATGGTGAACGACGTCTACGAGCAAAGCCGGGGTTAGCAGTGTTAGCGGAGTTAGGAATCGCGACGCAGGGTGCGCTGGGCGGCTGCAATCAGACCGGGGATGTCATGCGGGTCGGCTTCGATGGCCGGTTCCCAGCCGAGTTCGCGCAGCGTCTGGCTGGTGATGGGACCGATGGAAACTGCGCGGACGCCGGCAAAGGGAAATGGAATTCCTGCTGCTTCTGCGGCTTCGGCCAGATGCGTGACGCTCGAGGAGCTGGTGAAGGTGGCGGCATCGATTCCCACGGCGAGGGCTTCGCGCAACAAATGTGCGGCGGTTTCGGGGATGACATTTTGATACGCGTCGACGACATCGACGACCGCGCCGGCGGCGCGGAGCGCATCGGGAATCACGTCGCGGGCGATGGCGGCGCGGGCAAGCAGAATCTGCTTCCCCTGCGCCTTGCCGGCAAGCGATTCCACCAGAGATTCGGCTACGTAGTTCTGCGGAACCAGAGCCACTTGAAATCCCGCGTCACGCGCGGCCGCTGCGGTGGCTGCGCCGACGGCTGCAACCTGCAAGGCTGAGGTTTTCGCGAAGGAGATGCCCAACGCCGCCGACCGCTCAACGAACGCACGGACGGTGTTGGCACTGGTGAAGATCAACCAGTTGTAGAGATCGAGTTTGCGCAGAGCCCGATCGAGCGGCTCAAAGCTTTCGGGCGGGCGAATCTCGAGCACCGGAACCTCGACCGGCTCGAAGCCCGCGGCGCGCAAGCCTTCACTCAGTTTGCCGGCCTGGTGCGCGGCGCGCGTGACGAGGATGCGTTTGGTTTCGGGCACGTGCTTTTCCAGCGGCGGCATCAGGCCGCTCCGCCGGCAGCCTCGCCGCTGGCCGCAAGCAATGGCCCTGCGCCTGCTTCCATCAGCATGGCCGCCGCTACGCGTCCCAGCGCCTCGGGGTCGTTGTTCTTGCGCACGGCGCGATGATAGATGCGCACGACGGCGCCCGTCTCCGGGCTGGCGACCACGCCGAAGATTTCGTCGCGCGGACGGGTTTCGTCAGAGCCTTCCCACGCTTCAATTGGCTTCTGCCGGCAGTGGATTCCGATCGGCACCTGGCATCCGCCGCCCAGCGCGGCCAGCGCGGCGCGTTCGGCCATCACCGCAAAGCGCGTATCGGCATGATCGAGAAACGCGGCCGCGGTAATGGTGGCTGCATCATCCTTGCGCGTTTCAATGCCCAGCGCGCCCTGGCCGGCAGCAGGGCAAAAGTCCTTGGGATCGAGCCGCTCGCGCACCCAATCGGTTCGGCCCAGGCGGTCGAGGCCGGCGCCGGCGAGCAGAATCGCCTCTACCTGACCTTCGGCGAGCTTGCGCAGGCGCGTATCGACGTTGCCACGGAACTCGACCAAATCGAGATCGGGGCGAAGGCCTTTCAACTGCGCACGGCGGCGCTGGCTGCTGGTTCCCACGCGCGCACCCTGCGGCAGCGCGGCCACATTGGCGTGCTTCACACTCACAAACACGTCTCTGGGATCGACGCGTACGGGCGTGGCCGCAATGGCGAAAGGCGCAGGCAACTCGGTGGGG
>JASHYS010000403.1 GCA_030042915.1 Acidobacteriaceae bacterium | reverse complement strand
GTGCCTCCCGAAGACGTGGCCGAACTGGCGCAGTCCACCGGCACCATCGTCTACATCGTCAGCACGCGCCTGGCGCAGGACGATCCCGTTTCAACGGCCGCGTTCGAGCGCATGAGCAAGGCCACCGGCGGCAGGGCGTATTTCGCCGGCAACTGGCGCAAGGAGAAACAGGCGTTCGACTCCATCCGCGAGGACCTGGGGCACCTGTACTCCATCAGCTATTACCCGCAGCCCAATCCCAATCGGGGCTGGCGCGCCATCAGCGTGAAGCTGGTGGGCAAGGATCTGGAGAAATACCGCATTCGCACGCGCGATGGCTATAGCCTGCAGGAACAGACGCAGGTAAACAGCGAAGCTTATCTTGCGCCGGCGGCCGGCGCGACCCCGGACGCCGACCCAAAGTAGGAAGCCTCGTGTTGTAACGCCGATCTCCCACCCCAACGACGAAGACAGGCCGTTGGGGACGGCACAAGGTACTAACCCCGTAGCGCTTTGAGCACCTTCGCCGTGGTCACCACCTGGCCCACGTGGCGCTGCGTGTGGTCGGCCACGTGAATGAGCGCGCCGCCAATGGATGTGGGAAGCTGTTTGCGGCCCACAAAGCGCGGCGTGTTGAGATCCGCCGATGCCAGCGCCCGAATGCGCTCAGCCGCATCCCAGAACGAAGCAGCGACCTCGCCAAGAAGTCCGGCGAGCGTTTCCTGCTTCCCTTCCCCAGCCTGCTCGGTTTTCAGGTTTTGGAGTTGCGATGCGGAAATCTGGCCGCCCTCGGCATAGGTGAGAATGCGGTCGGTAGAGCGCGCAATGTGGCGCAGGTGAAACGCGATGGGCGTGAGGCCGAGCGGCGAAGAATGAACTTCGGCGTCGGTCAGGTCTGCGGTCCACTTGGTCAGGTCGTCGAGCGCCAGGTCGAGCGCGTGCAGAACGGCGCGGCCCTCGGCAGGAACGTCGGCGTAGGTGCCGCGCAGCCAGGGTTCGGTATAGAGCGCAGAAGCAGGTGTCGTTGACATGCGGAAGTCCTCGCGTTTGCGGCCAGGTGCGCCCTGCTGATGGTCGCTCAGCCCTGGCTCTTTACGCGCACCACGGTAATCTTCTCAAAGCCCTCTTCGAAGACAGGCGGCTTCAGCTTCTCGGCCATGCGGCGCATTACGTCTTCGCTCACAGAGCGGTCACGCTGGCGGTTGCGCTCCAGGCACACTTCGAGCGGCACGTCGAAGAAGACCGCCTGCACCTCGTAGCCGAAGCTCTTGGCCATCTTGATCCACTGGCGGCGCTCGTGGATGGAGAGATTGGTGGCGTCCACGTAGTTCATGGGCATGCGGGCGATGAGGCGCGCACGCAGCAGCGAACGCAGCGTTGAAAACACCAGGCCCTGGTAGCGCTGCTCCTCCACGTCGTCGAAGAGGATTCCGCGCAGCAGGTCGGAAGAGAGCGGCGTGATGCCGCGGCGGCCGAACCAGGTGGTTTTCCCTGAGCCGGGCAAGCCGATGGCCAGCACAACGGTGCCTTTAGGACCCTGTGCGTTGGGCCGGGGCGTGGGCGCCGGCGGCATCTCCGGCTGGTCTTCCACTTCAAGGCGGCCGGAGCCGGGCGGGACAGCCCATTGTTGCTTGGCCTGCGGTTGCGGCCGTGGCGCCTGGTGCTGCTGGCGGTGCGACTGCCCCGAGGAATCGTCGGGGTAGTGGGGCACCAGCGGAGCCGGTTGATTTGCGGGCAGTTGATGGCCGATTTTGCCAGTGGATTCAGAGGTATTGGGACCGCGTCTGGAACGTCGACTCATGTTGCTTGAAATCCTTGCCGAAAGCCTCGTCATTCACCCGAATACCACACTGGGCGCTGGGGCTGCAAATTATGTGCACTCCGTCACATACAGTGTCGCTTTTGGGACTCATCCTGTCGGCAGGGGAATGTGCGCTCCCGAGCCATGGACTTCACCCTTGTCGGCTGCGGCCCGCATGGTACGATCAAGGGTTTGGTAGAAGTGGTTTTGAGACGCATAGGAGTCACAATCCGCAACTGCACGCCGTACCCATCACGAAGGAGAAATCACGCATGGCAGTAAAGGTTGGAATCAACGGCTTTGGCCGCATTGGCCGCAATGTTTTGCGCGCCGCACTGGGCAACTCTGAGATCGATTTTGTTGCCGTCAACGATTTGACCAGTCCGGCAACACTGGCGCACCTTCTGAAATACGACTCGATCCTGGGCAATCTGCACAACGAGATCAGGTCAGGCGAGGACTTTATCTCTGTCGACGGCAAAAAGATCAAGGTGTACGCGGAAAAAGATCCCGCCAAGCTGCCCTGGGCCAGCGTGGGCGCGCAGGTGGTGGTGGAATCCACCGGCCGCTTCACCGACGCTGTTCAAGCCAAGGCGCATCTGGGCTCGACGGTCAAGAAGGTCATCATCTCGGCCCCGGCCAAGAATGAGGACCTGACCATTGTGATGGGCGTGAACGAGGACAAGTACGATCCGGCCAAGCACAACATTCTGTCCAATGCCAGTTGCACCACCAACTGCCTGGCGCCGGTGGTGAAGGTGGCCCTGGCGACGTGCGGCATTGTTTCCGGCATTATGACCACGATTCATAGCTACACCAACGACCAGGTCATCCTGGACTTTCCGCATAAGGATCTGCGCCGCGCCCGCGCCGCCGCGCTTTCGATGATTCCCACGTCGACCGGTGCGGCCAAGGCGCTCAAGCTGGTGATCCCCGAGACGGCCGGAAAACTGGACGGCTTTGCCATTCGCGTGCCCACGCCTAACGTTTCGCTCGTCGACCTGACCTTTATCGCCGAGAAACCGATCAGTGCGGACGCTCTGAATGCGGCATTCAAGGCGGCGTCGGAGGGTTCGCTCAAAGGGATT
Source organism: Acidobacteriaceae bacterium (assembly GCA_030042915.1). The sequence continues at coordinate 140 of JASHYS010000403.1, read as the reverse complement.
CTGGGCTACGAAACCAACGAGCTGGTGAGCTCGGACTTCAAGGGCGATAAGCGCAGCTCGATTGTGGATGCGCCCCTGACCAAGGTGGTGGGCCAGAGCGTGAAGGTGCTGAGCTGGTACGACAACGAGTGGGGCTACTC
>JASHYS010000402.1 GCA_030042915.1 Acidobacteriaceae bacterium | reverse complement strand
GTGCCGCATTACAACGTGATGGCCCTGGCCAAGGCTTCGCTCGAATCGGCTGTGCGCTATCTGGCGTTTGAGCTGGGCGCAAAAAACATCCGCGTGAACGCCATCTCTGCCGGCCCCATCAAGACCCTGGCCGCGCGCGGTGTGGGAGCTCTGGGCGACATGCTCAAGTCGCACGCCGAGCGTTCTCCGCTGCACCGCAACGTGGATCAGCTCGAAGTGGGCGGCACGGCGCTCTACCTGGCCAGCGATCTGGCCAGCGCCGTCACGGGCGAAACCCTGTACGTCGATTGCGGCTACAACATCATGGGGTTTTGAAAATGCCCCGAATCTCGCGCCGGGAAGTTCCCGCCATCAATTGAAGGCTGAAATGCAGGTCCTTCGACTTCAGTCGTCCGCAACTGCGGACGACCGAAGCTCAGAATGACAGAGTTGTCCTGCTGCTCGCCTTCAGTCCTGATTGTGGTAGTTCGGATAGGCCGGTTTCTTGGGCTCTTCAGGAGGATGCTTGGTCAGATCCTCCATCGCCAGCGAGACCGCCTTTTCCAGTTGCGGATCGTGCCCTTCGCTCACCGCCTTGGGATCCATCTCAATCGCGTAATCGGGCTCTACGCCGTGATTTTCCACGTCCCACTCCCCTTTGGGCGAAAAAAACGCGACGCTGGGCGCGGTGACATCGCCACCGTCCATCAGCACCGGCGTGGGGCCAATGCCCACCAACCCGCCCCAGGTCCGCTTGCCCACCAATGGTCCCAGCTTTGCCTGCTTAAAGAGCCACGGCAGGTAGTCGCCGCCCGAGCCTGAGAATTCGTTGGCGAGCATCACCTTCGGCCCGTAGATGCCCGCGTTGGGCGAGTGCTCGATGACGCCGTAACGAGGCGTCCAGTAGGAGTTAATCTGGCGGCTCATGACCTCGATGAAGTAATTGGCCACTTGGCCGCCGCCGTTAAAGCGCTCGTCAATGATTGCGCCTTCCTTGTTCATCTGCCCAAAGTAGTAACGGTTGAAGCTGATGAATCCGTTTCTGCCGGTGTCAGGCAGGTGAAGGTAGGCCAGCTTGCCGTGGGAAAGCTCCTCGACCTTCCTGCGGTTGGCGTCGATCCAGTCGATGTAGCGCAACTGGGTTTCGCTGGGTAAAGGCGTGACGGCAAGGTTGCGTGGATTGGTGCCGTCGGCCGCGGCCACGCGCAGGCTGATGACCTGGCCGACCGTGCCTTCGAGCAACTGTTGAATCTCCTCGGCGGCGGTGAGGTCCTGTCCGTCGATGGCCAGAATGCAGTCGCCCACAGCGACCTTGAGCCCCGGCTGGGCCAGCGGCGCCTTGACTTCGGGATAGAAAGTGCCTCCGGTGTAAATCTTGGCGAAGCAGTAGCGGTTGTTCTTGATTTCATAATCGGCGCCCAGCAACCCACCGGGCACGGGCTTGGCCGCGGGTATTTCGCCGCCGAAGCCGCGCAGGTGACCGACCGAGAAGGCCCCCAGCATCTCCTGAAAGATGTAATTGAGATCGGCACGCGAAACGATCGCGGCCACGTAAGGCTCCAGCCGCTTCTCGTCGGCGACGGTATCGGCGCCGTGGAAGTTGGGATCGTAGAAGTAGGCGCGCTCGATGCGCCATACCTCGTGGTACATCTGCTCCCACTCCGCGTGCGGGTCCACGCGCACTTTCATCTCGCCGAGCGAGAGCACGCCCTCACCCGGCTTTACCGGCGCATCCGACGGCGCAATCACCCATGTGGGCGGACCGCCGCCCGCATTGTCTCCGCCATCGGGCGGCGCATGACCGATTTCCACCAGCATCTTTTTGCCGTCGGCCGAGAGCTCGAAGCTCCGCACGTTCTCAGCCAGCTTTTCGGTCTTGCGGTCTTCAAGCGTCCACCGGCTCAACGTCAATACTTCCGGGCCGAAGGCGCCGTTGGAGGGAGCTGCGAGGAAATAGATGCTGTCTTTCAGTCCCGCTTGAAGGCCGACATAATTGGCGGCATGCAAGGGTATGGCCACAATGCGCGTCTGAATCCCGTCGAGATCGATCTTCACCGGCTTGGGTTGAGATGCGTTCGCGCCAGCCTTTTCTTCGCCGGCCGCGGGAGTTTCTGCGCCGGCGCCGCTCTTCGTTCCCGCGGCTGCCGCGTTCTCCTTTTCCGTGCCGCCGGCGTTCTTCTTTTCCTCGCCAGACGCATTCTTGTCGCCGGCGTTCTTCTTTTCGTTCTCTTCGGCGGACGGCGCTTTTTCGTCGCTCAGCTCCGGCGCCAGCGGCGAAGCCTGATCGGCGCTTAGCACAGCCGCATAGATGTTCGAGACGGGCTCGTAGAGATCGCTCGTCATGTCGAGGCCGTCTGAGGTGGCTCCGTCGTTGGTGCTGGCCAGGAAATAGAGATACTTGCCGTCGGGGTCAAAGGTCGGCAAAGTCGAGTCGGCCAGCTCGTTCGTCACCAGCGTGCTCTTCCCGGTGTCCACCGAGTAAAGATAGATGGCGTGCAGATGATTTTCCGTCGAGTGTGTGTAGGCGATCCACTTCGAGTCGGGCGACCAGCTGCACTGGTTGCTGTCGGACGAGAAGCCTCCGTACGTGTCCGTTTCGCCCACCTTCGTCAGCTTGCCCGTCGTGGTGTCGAGCATGTAAGTGTTCAGCCGGTTGTCGTGAAAGACGATGCGCTTGGAATCGGGCGACCAGAGGGGTTCGAAGTAGTAGGCCGGCTCCTTGGCTAGGGGAAATTTCTTTACCGCCGGCGCGCCGGCCACCGCGTCGCCGGTTTGCGGCGCTACATGCAGCGCATAGAGGCCCGATTCGTCGGAAAAATAGGCGATTGATTGGCCGTCGGGTGACCATGCGGGCTCGCGCTCCATCACGCCCGGCGTGTTGGTGATATCGCGGGTCGGGCCTTTTTTGGCAGCGACGGTCAGAATCTCGCCATGCGCTTCAAAAGCAGCGCGCAGGCCGGTAGACGAGATCGAGCTGTTCTGTATCTGGTCGGCTACGTCCTCAATCCTCGGCCGTACCTCGGGGAAATCGGAGTCGACCTCGATCGGCACCCGATGGCTGTGGGCCGTCGCCGTGTCGAAAAGGTAAATCTCGCCGAGTTGGTCGTAGACCAGGGTTGTGCCTTCGCCGGCCAGGGTGCGGATATCGGGCCCGTCGTTGTGCAGTGCCTCAGTCACCTTGCGCGTCTCTGTGTCGTAACGAAAGATGCCGATGTGGCCGTTCCGTCCCGAGAGGAAATAGACCGATTTGCCCACCCACACCGGCGAAAAATCGGCCGACGTCTCGTGGGGAATCTCCACCGAATCCAGCCCCGGCAGCGTAGTAATCCAGATGGTCGCGGCCAGGCCGCCGTGATAATTTCCCCATGCCACAAACGAGGTGTAGCTGAAATTGAAGGCCGGACTCAGGGGCTGATAGGCGATCTGGCTGCCGTCGGGCGAGTATTGCCCCTGGTAAGCCATCGGCAGCGGCAGCCGCGTCGCAATTCCCCCCTGCGGCGGAATGGTAAACAGCTGGAAGTAGCGGGCCGCCGTCGAGGCGCGCGTAGAGCGGAAGAGAATCTGCTTGCCGTCGGAGGTCCATCCCACGGCGACACTTCCTGCCGGATGATAAGTGACACGGGCGGGAATCCCACCCGTCGCAGGAATGGTGAAGATATCCGTGTTGCCTTCGTAGTCGCCCGTGAAGGCAATGGTGCCGCCGTCGGGCGAAAAGACGGGCGCGGTTTCGATGCCCACGCCCTTGGTCATGCGGATGGCCTTGCCGCCTTCGCGCGGCACCGTCCAAAGATCGCCGGCGTATCCGAAAGCAATCAGGTTCTTGCTCAACGCCGGACGCTGATAGATGTGGTACTCGGTTTGAGCGAAGGCGCTGAAACCAACGAAGGCGCAAAGGGTTGCACAAACTGCGGCAGCTCGATAGAAACGATTCAATGGCACGGAAGACCTCCGGTAGCATCTTACCAATGCCAGGCGGGGACTTTGTCAGTCGATTGTGGCTGAAACATGCCCCCGGGTGTTTCACGGCCCCTTGCCATCCTTTCGTTCAAGATTGCAACTCTTCATTCGAACTTTTTCACATTGCCAGAATCTGCGCCCACACTTCCAGCTCCACGGGCAATCCAAGTTTCATGTTTTCCGTGCGCGTGCGTAGCGTCTGTTCGCCCGGGTAGCGCACGCTGGCGTGGTGCGCCGCAGCCGGGCTTCCGGTTACCGATGCCACCACCTCATTGGCAATCTGTGCGGCGCGCGGTGCGGGCCCGAAGGCCTCGGGGTTGATGGCGAGAAACATCTGCGACACGGCCGTCTCCAGCAATGGGTCAGCGACAATCTCATGCGTCGCCCTGCCCAGCGTCATCATCGCAGCCGCCATGTCAAGGACCATTGCCAGCCCGGATCCTTTCCAATAGCCGACCGGCAGCACTCGACGCGACTGTTCGATGGCGCCCGGATCGCGCGTCAGCTTGCCTTCGACATCCCAACCTCCGTCCACTGGCAGCATCTCGCCTCGCTTGCGGTAGCTTTCCAGCGCGCCATAGGAAAACTGCGACATGGCCATGTCGAGCACCACCGGCGCGTTGGCGCGCGGTACGGCAATCACCAGCGGGTTGTTGCCCAGAACCGGCTCGGCTCCGCCCCAGGGCGGCAAATTGGGCATGGTGTTGGTCCAGCAGATGCCGATCATTCCTGCTTCGGCGGCCTGCCAGCCGTAGGTTCCGCCTCGCATCCAGTGATTGGTGTTGCCCATGGCCACGCATCCCACGCCAATCGAGCGCGCCAGCCCCAGTGCATGTTCCATGGCGGCCAATGCATTCAGATTGCCGGGGCCGCGCTGCCCATCCCAGCGTTCGATGGCGCCGAATCGCGCCGTCAACCTGGGCTCGGCCGCGGGATCGACCATGCCGTTGCGGATGGTTTCAACAAAGCGCGGAAAACGATTGATGCCGTGCGTGTACACGCCGTCGCGTGTGGTCTCGGCAAACAGCCGCGCGCAGGTGCCAGCGCGTTCGGGCGCAAAGCCCAGCTTGCGCAGCACAGCGGCCAGCGTTTTCTCGACCTCTGCGATGGGAATGCGATTCATGGCTGCCCTGATGAACTTGTATCAGGGCGTGCGAGGGGAGGAGAAGAGGGGAGTGTCGCGAGCGGTTTTCCCGGCTTCCGTCGTGGTACGCAGGCTTCTTGCGTCACAGCTGAGGCCGTGCCCTTGTTACAAAGCCTGCTCCGATTAAGTTTTTCGAAAGCTGTGAGGCGGTGCCCTTTCGAGGCCGAGCTCCGCTACTCCTTCAGGGTCACCGTGATCTTGCGCGCGTCGCCGCCTTCGGACGCAACCACGATCTCGCCCGTGGCGCGTTTGCGGATGCTCTTGAACTTGTCGCCCCACTCCACCACCACCAGCGCGTCAGGCGTCAGCAGATCGTCGAGGCCCAGCGTCTCCAGTTGGCGCTCGCTTTCGAGCCGATAGACGTCAAGGTGATAGAGCTTTACCGGTTTGCCGTTGCGCGTTCCGTCATACTCGTGGATCAGCGTGAAGGTGGGACTGGTCACCTCGTCGGGCTCAGCCGCGTCGAGGGCCTGTGCAATGCCCTTCACCAGCGTGGTTTTTCCCGTGCCCAGCTCGCCGCGCAGCAGCAACAGTTGCGGTGGCTTGAGCAGGTGCGCGAGCCTCCGGCCCACGGCAATGGTATCGGCGCCGCTTTGCGTGGTGAATTCGTGGATTTTGCCTTCGGCAACCGGAGCGGCATCGGTCATTTCTCAGCCCTCGCGAAGGCCTGCCGCCCGGATCGAGTCCGCTGCGTGCAGTGCCCCCTGCAACCAAACATAACCCTTTCGGCCTCCGCTGTGAAGCTTGTACGCGTGCGAGTGAAACGCCGGCGCCAGTTGCGCCAGGCAGTCGGTAGCCAGCAGAGTGTGCTCATCGCCAGCGCAAACAGCCAGGTCCGCGGCCAGCCCATGAAGATAGACGGCCGCTTCGACGGCGCGTTGCACATCGCGGGGATATTGTGCCAGCAATCCCGCGATCATCCCGGTGAGCAGATCGCCGCTGCCGCCCTTGGCCAAGCCAGGATTGCCTGAGGTGTTCACGGCCACGCGTCCATCAGGATGCGCGATGAGCGTGCGCGCTCCTTTTAACACCAGTGTCACACCCATACGTTCGGCAAAACCGCGCGCCACCTTTAGCCGGTCCGCCTGCACCTCGGCTATCGTCATCTCCGCCAGCCGCGCCATTTCGCCGGGATGGGGCGTGGGCACCAGCGTGCGCTTGCCCTTGACGGCGAGCCTGGCAATCTGCGCCGGCCGGCGAGCGAGAATATTCAACGCGTCGGCGTCGATCACGGCTGGAATCTTGGTCGCCGCCAGCAGGCCCAGCACGAATTTCGCCGTCTGCGGATCCTGGCCCATGCCCGGCCCAATGGCCAGCACCGTTTTTCCGGCGGTCAACGCATCAAGCTGCTTCCCAGCCAGATTCCTCGCGGCAATCTGGCCTTGTGTGCCCGCGGCAAGCGGCCATGTCATCAGCTCCGGCACAAACGACGCCACCACCGGCAGCGCCGGCGCTGGCACCGCAGCGGTCACCAATCCTGCTCCCACGCGCAACGCCGCCAATGATGCCATCGACGGTGCGCCGGACTTTCCGCCGGCCGTGCCGAAGGCGCCTCCCACTATCAGCACGTGTCCGAAATCGCCTTTGTTCGCTTCGGCGGCGCGCGGAGTCTGTGCCAGTTCGAGCGACGATCCGGCCCAGTCGATGCCAAGCTTTGAAACGATGGCTGCATCGGGCGAACCGATGGGCGCAACTACGATGGGCTGGTCCCAACGCCGCGTCAATTGCCCGAAGACATGCGCCGGCTTGGGGGCAGTAAAGGTGATGACGGCATCGGCGGGAAACGCCGGTCCGGAAAATTCCGCACTGGTTTCGTCGGCGGGCCACCCTGACGGCAGATCCACTGCGAGCACCGCTGCCCGGCTTGCGCGTAGCCACTCCAGTGTGTCCAGCGCCAACCCTTTCAGTGGAGGCTTGAATCCCGTTCCCAAGACGGCGTCGACAATCAGGTCCGCGTCAAGCGCCTCTTTGTGTCGCGCCAGCTGGGCCGCGTCGGCCACCACGTGCACGCGTCCTTGCACAGGACGCGTCAGCTCCGCCCACGCCACGGCCGCATCGCCCGCAAGCTGATCTGGAGCGCCCAGCAGAATTGTCGTTACGTCGAGCCCGGCATCCGCGAGCAGCCGCGCCGCCATCATGCCGTCACCGCCATTGTTGCCGCGCCCGCAGAGCACGGTCACCCGCTGCGCCGCCGGGAATTGCTCTTGCGCAAACGCCGCAACCACCGACGAGGCCGCGCGCATCAGCTCGATCGACAGAATTCCATACCGCTCGCTCGTGGCGCGATCGCAGGCCTGCATTTCGGCTGCAGACAGAACTTGCATCGCAACCATGGTACTAAAGGCAGGGAGCAAGAAAGCAGGGAATAGCAGTAGCCAGTAGGGAACGAGGAACGAGGGAGCGGGAAAGATGGGATGGCGCCGGACCTACTTCAGCAATCGCGCCTGCAACGTGGCGTACGAATTGGCCCTGGTCAGCAGGCAGAGCCCACTCCGGTCGCAGCGGAAATGAATGGCGGCGGGGAACACCTGCCATTCCGATCCGCGGTTGTGCGCGGCATTGTTTCCTACCAGAAAGATCCGCCCGGCGCTGGTTTCTACGGTGCCTCGCCGCGGATTGTCTCCCACAATCACGTCGTCGCCCTCAATCGCCGTGGGCAGATGCTGCGTTTGCCCGAAAAACCCGTTGGCACGACGCGCTTTTTGCGCTTCCGCCGGCGATGTCAGCTTTTGATGCTTGAGCCAATCATTCTGTTCGGCGAGCGTGGGAAAGTTGGTTACAAAATCCCACGACACGAAGTGCTCATATGCTTTCTGGGAGCAGGGCAGCCCTCCCGATAGGGCAATCTCCGCAATCCGCCCGTCTTCGCCGGCTACATTCTGCACCGTGTCGCCCGATGGCGTTTTCTGAGGTTGCAGCACTTGCGCCGGATCCAGCGTGGTGCCCTCCGGCGCCGGCGGCGGAAACAGCACTTCCTTCTGGCACACAACCAGGCCTTCTGCATTGCGCAGCCGGATGGTCAGCGAAAGCGGCCGCGGAGGATTCTGCGCCACGGCCTCGAATCCCGGAACAAAATCCTGCTCCACAGGATCGAGAGAAAGCTGGTATTCGGCGTTTCCTTCCCATCGCGCAATCAGTCTTCCGCCCAGCCCTGCCGGATCAAATCTTTGCGTGCCCAGATCGATGTACTGCACGGGCGGTTTGGGCTCGATGGCCGATTGCGTGCCCAGAGCGATCAGCCCGATGAGGGCGCCCACCAGCACGACTCCCGCAATCGCCATCAGGATCATCTTTGATTTGGAGGGCGGCGCCGCCACAACCGGCTCGGGAGGGGGTTCCGGTTTTCGAAGCGAAAAGATCTCCTCGGGCGCGGAACTCTTGGTGGGCACTACCTCAAAACGCCCAAGGGGAGGTGTTGGGTCGGCAGCGGCCTGCTCCTGGCCTGCCGGGGCCGGAGCCTCTTGTTCGACGGCGTCGCTCACGTGGCAAATACCTGATTCTGCGGTACAAACACGCAGAATCAAAGCCATTGAAGCACGATGCTGCCAGCGTGGCAATGGAACTTTCCGGCTACGCCTCCGGCCGGGTACAAGGTAGCGAGCCACACCAGCGAACAAAGACCGCTCGCCGGGGCCCCATGGAGCAAGGGCGCAAGTCAAGCAGGTGAGCGAATTCCTGTGTGAGGAGAGGGGCAGGGGAAGTCACATGGAATCAAACAGATGTTCGCGAAAATGGTACGTTTACGCCCTCAAATGTTCCATGATCTGGTTAGGTTTTGAGGGAGATGCACCGCGCCAGGTGCAATTTGAGGGGCAAAAGTATCCAATTATGGTTAGGTTTTAGAGCAAAAGGCTACTCCAGAGTTCCCGAAAGTGCAGCTAAACATGCCTTACGAGCCTCCAAATGCCGATTCTTGCGCAGGTTTTTGACACCCCGCGGCGACCGCGTACCAAGCCCGTCGGCCTTCCGCGGCGGCGTGGGCGAGTGTGATTTAATCAATAGCCAAACTCCCCTCACCGCCCGCGCGGAGGTATAACCGATGACCTCGATTCAGAAGCACATGATGAAGACCTTCGTAGGTCTGCGGGTTGGCGTGGGAGTGGTGGGCATTGTGTTTCCATGGCTGCTGGTCATCGGAGGTGCTTCGTACCACGTGCCGTTTGCCGATTCCATGAGCGCGTATTACCATGCCACGGCCCAGTGTTATGCGCCCGATTCGCAATTGCCCGACCCCGGCAATCTGGCCGACGAGAAGAACCAGGGTAGCCCGTGCCTGAATCCGGGCGAAGGTGAGGGGCCGATGAGGAATTGGTTCGTGGGCGTTCTTTTCTTTATCGGGGCGGCCATGTTCGCCATCACCGGATTCAGTGTGTGGGAGGATTGGCTGCTGAACATTGCCTTCGTGGGAGCGCTGGGGGTGGCGCTGAATCCCATGCCGTGGCCGGAAGGCACGGGCTTTTCCATCCACTATGTGTGCGCCATCGTGTTTTTTGCCGCCAGCGGAGCGACGTGTATTTTCTGCGCCGATAAGACGCTCAATGCCATGCCGGAGTGCAAGGACCGCGATAAGATCATCGCGCGATACAAATTTGTCTACAGGGTGCTGGCAGGCTTTATGATTCTGGCTCCCCTGTGCACGTTTATCTCCTCTCGGGGCAAAACGCACGCCACCTTCGCCCTCGAGGTGGCCGGCGTCACCGCATTCGGCGTCTACTGGCTGGTGAAGACCTCTGAGCTGCGGCGCAGCGAGGTGGAACGCAGAGTCTTTGAGAACACGCTGAACCTTGATCCGAGGACCTTGCGCTGAGGCTCGGCGCGTCCGGCTGAGTTCGGTCCCGCCGGCAACAGAATTCCATTCGCAGGCACGCGCAGACCTGATACACTCGGGCGGTCGGCTCCCCTCGATCCTCCCCTCCGCCAAAAAGGAGAAAGTGCATGAAGTTCATCGTGAAGTGGAACATTCCCTGTGAGACACGGGTCGCTGCTGAGAAACGCTTCCTGGAAACGGGCGGAGCGGCTCCGGCGGGCGTGAAGATCGTCGGCCGCTGGCACGGGGCGAGCGGTTGGGGCCTGGCCATCGCCGAATCCAACGATCAGAAAGCGTTGCACCTGTGGGTGCAGCAATGGAACGACCTGCTGGAGATGGAGGTGGTGCCGTGCCTCGACGATGCCGAGGCCGGCACAGTAATCGGGGCAGTGAAGCGGTGAAAAGGCAGGCAACAGGGATTACGGGTTAGGAAACAGGCAACAGGGGCTGCGGACTTGGGACTAGGGAATATTGTCACGATTGCCGGAGAGCGAGGATTACTTTGTTGAATTACTCGGCGGGGCGGACCCCTGGGTCTGGCCGGGCAGCGTGTAGATGACTTCGCCGGGCTTGGCGTAGTGCAGCTTTTCGCGCGCCTCGCGCTCGATGGCTTCAGGATCGGACTGCAAGCGCTGGATGTGCTCGCGCATTTGCGCGTTCTCCTGCTCCAGATCCTTGATCTCCTGTTGCAGGGCGCGGTCCTCGGCGCGTTTCTGTTGCCATATTGACACGCCGTGCTTGCCGTAGATTGCGTGCCAGGTGACCAGCAACGCCAGACTGGCGGCGATGAGGGTTCCCGCCGGCCGCCATAACCGCTGCGCCCAGTTCAGGGTTCGTTCGCTCAGCCCCTTGCTCTTCGCGGCCGGAGCATGAATTTCCGTTTTCGCATCCTCGTTCATCGTCAAATATCGATCCCACCTAGCTCAGCACAAATTTTTCGGCCGCTACGCGGAGCGCCTCCATGTCGTGCCGGTTGCGCGCCTCGGTGTAGGCTCGCACCACCGGCTCGGTTCCCGACAACCGGTAGCACACCCACGACCCATCGTCCAGAATCAGCTTGAGCCCATCGGTCCTGACAACCTGAACCACCTTGCGTCCGCTCAATTCCTTTGGATCAGCCTTCAACTTCTCAGTGAACGCGGCTTTTTGCTGCGGCGTCAAGTGGAAGTTCTCGCGCACCGGGTAGAAGGAACCAACCTTGGCAAAAATGTCGTTCAATTGCTCGCCTACGCTCTTGCCGCGCGTTGCTACCATCTCCGCGATCAGCAGGCCGGCAATGATTCCATCCTTCTCAGGGACGTGGCCGCGGATGGTCAGTCCTGCCGACTCCTCGCCGCCGATGGCAACTTTGTCTTCATCGATGAGCGCGCCGATGTACTTGAAACCCACCGGCGTCTCATAAAGCGGCACCTTGTGGTACTCGGCGAGCGCGTTGATGAGGTTGGTGGTCGCCACGCTCTTCGCCACGCCATTGCGCCAGCCGCGCGT
>JASHYS010000401.1 GCA_030042915.1 Acidobacteriaceae bacterium | reverse complement strand
TAGTCGCCGGCGTGGACGGTGCGGATGGCGGTTTGCAGGTGGCTGGCCAGCGCGTCTTTGAGCACGATGCCGCGCGCCCCGATTTGCAGAGCCTCAATAATCTGCTGCGTGGTAATGGTAGAAGTAAGCAGAAGAATTTTGGCCGTGGACGGCCCGCTCATGATGGCGCGCATCGCCTCAAGGCCGGGCAGGCGCGGCATGGCCACGTCGAGCAGCAGAACATCGGGCTGTTTTTCGAGGGTTTCAGTAATGGCTTCGTCGCCGTCGGCGGCATCTCCCACCACTTGAAAACCATCTTCTTCCGTCAGCATGTTGCGCACGCCGATGCGCACGACGGGGTGGTCATCCGCCAGTACAATTCGAATGGCTCGATCCATTTCTAGTACATGCCTCCGCGGCGCCCGAACCGCGCATTGGGGGAATGCACAGCATCAGGCAGGCAGTTCAGCATCCAGCATACGCTCCAACCCTTGCGCAGCGGCGCGCAAATCGCGCAGCAGGGCGGCACTGTTATCCAATTGGTTATCCTGCCCTCCGGCGGCCGATTCCAGCAATGCGCCCAGGCGCGCGGCCTGCATGGCTCCGGCCATGCCGCAACCGCCCTTGATGGCGTGGCCAATGCGGCGCACTTCGGCCGCGTCGTGCTTGGCCATGGCGGTTTCAAGCGCCGGAATGCGCCAGGCCAGATCGGCAACCAGCGCGGAGTAGATTTGCCGCACTGCCGGCTCCGGCATCATCTTGCGGAACCGGGCGAGAATCTCGGGGCTGATGACGGGTTGTTGCGCGTCGAGGAACGAGATTTCGGCCGGCTTGCGCCCTTCCAGCAGACTGCGCAGTGCATCGGCGTCGAAAGGTTTGCGCAGGTAGCCGTCGGCCACCACGCCGGGCCGCGCTTCGCTGGCGCTGATCAGAAAAACCGGAGCGCGCGTGCGCTTGCGCAGCTCGGCGATCAATTCATTCCCGCTCAGGCCGGGCAGCTGCACGTCCATCAGGACGACGCCGGGCCGGAACGTTCCACCATCCAGAAATTCGAGCGCACCACTGCCGCTTTCGGCGGTATGCACCGTGTACCCGCTCATCGTGAGCAGTGTGGCTGACACCTCACGGCTCACAAGATCGTCGTCAATGAGCAGAACGGCGGGTAGTTCCTTATCCCGAGCGAGCTGGAACATGCATCTAGTGTGCATCCGCAGAGCAGCGAGAGCGAGCAAAAATCTTCGCGCCGGTAATTTCCTTGGTTCCGAAGGGATGGAGAGCGTCGCACCCGCCGCAGCCTCTGAATTTGCCCCGATGAGCTTTGGTCGAGCCCCGAGTTCGCACCGGCGCAGTTAGTGCGCCGTCGCCGGCAGCCCCAGATCTGCGGGCGCAGGCAAATCCTGGCCGTTCTGCCAGGCGGCCGTCGCTGCGGCGAACTGGTTACCACGGCGCTGCCAGCCTTCGATTGCGAGGTCGTAGCGGACGGTCACGTTGCTCAGCCAATACGGGCGATTCTCGCCCAGCCAAACCTGGCTGTATTCGGCTTTAAGCGCGGAGTAAGCGTCGCGCAAATCCTGGCAGCGGCCATTGTCGCTGCTGATCTCTTCCAGGAGTCGATTGCTGGCGTCGTGAGCGGCTGCATCGTGTTGCCGGCCGGCAGCTTCGGTGTAGGCCGACGCGATCTCCTGGGCAACCTGAAACTTCAGGCCGATAAGGTCGAGGCGGCGCGCGCCCAGATCCATGGCGGCGAGCGCGGCGGGCTCGGCAAGGCTGGTGTTTTCCGCCTTCGCTTCGTCCAGCAGCACGATTGCCTGCTCCGCGTGCATGCGCAAATCGTGCGCCTGCGCCAGCAGTTTTGCCGAAACCCACTGACCTTGCGCGCTCCAGGGATCGAGCCAGAACAGCTGGTCGCTGGTCATCTTCAGTTGGGCATTGGCAATGGCTTCGTGCGCGGCCATCAGCTCTTTTTCTGCGTCGTTGATTTTCCCGCTGGGATCGCGATGGAAAACTGCACCATACGCATCCTGATAATCCACGATGGAGCTTTCGCCGGGCTGCCACGCCGCCACCGCGCCGAACAGCACTGTATACCAGTCCATGTTGAAAAGGCCTTCGCCATCGTCGTTCCACACCGTGGTGAGTGCGCCGGTCGATCCCAGCCGCTGTCCGTCGCGAATAAAGCTCTGGATATTCCAAAGCGCGGTTCGGGCCACAGGAAAGACTTCATTCCAGTTGCCATCGCCGGGCGCAACCCACGTCTCAATGCCGTTCTTCGCGAAGGGCTCGATCATCTTGTCGAAGCCGGTGTTCCGCGTGTACTCCCACGGAATAGCAATCATGTCTTTGGGTATGCCGGAGACGGCGTCGGGATTGGCGTCGCCAATGTCTCCCCAAAACAGCAGGCGGCGGTTCAGCGGCGCCAGCTCATCGTGAATCTGCTTGAGGAACGCCACGTACACCGGCCCGTAGCCCTGCTGCTGGACCGCATCGTGCGTGCGGCCCGCGCCCAGGTCGAAGGTTTCGTCGGCGCCGATATGGATGAAGGGCGAGGGAAACTCCTGCGCGATCTGGGTGAACCAATCCTTGATGAGCGGGAGAGTGCCGGGTTGCCCGGGAGCCAGAACATGGCCGTGCGGCGTTTCCGCGTCGTCCTGGTAAAGCTCCCACTTGAGCACGTGATGAAGATGACCGAAGGCCTCCTGCTCCGGCACGATGGTGACGTGATACTGGTGCGCGTAAACCACCAGGTCCGCAACCTCGTCCGGCGTAAGTGAGCTGCCAGGGGGCGCAGCCAGCGGCTGATCGGGATAGAGGAGCGTGTGCTCGAAGTACGGTGAATAGATATTGATCTTGAATGAAGCGAAGACGCGAATCTGGTGCTTCTGGAATTCGAGCGTAGGGAACGGACCTCGCGACAGATCGTCGTCGATGCCGCGATAACGCATGGCCGGCCAGTCGCGCACCGTGCCCGTAGGCAGCACGCGCGATGCGCCCGGCACTGGCAGCAATTGCTTGAGCGTCTGCACGCCATAAAAGATGCCGGAGCCGGTTTCGCCCACGATGGTTGCCTCGTGCGGCTCAATCACCAGGATGTACCCCTCCGATTCCATCGCGGGATCGAAGGCGAGGTTGTTGCGCGCGAGAATCTCTTTCGCCTGCGCGGAATCCCTGCGCAGCAGGGTGACGCGATAGGCCGGCTGCCCGGCGGCAGCGCGGGATGCATCCGCCTCGGGCGCGATGGCCTTGATTGCCGATTCCAAATCGCGCGCCGCAAAGTCGTCTTCGTCATTGCGCACGGGCACGTTGACCACGATGCGCGCCGGCAGATCGGCGGTCTGGCCGAAATGCGCCTCACGCGGCGCAGGCAGCAAGCGGATGGGCGCTTGCGCCCCACTCAAAACAGAGAACAGGGAGCAGAGAACCAGGAACAGAAGACACCAAATCGGCCGGACTCGTTTGAGGCGCAGCAATGGCTCCCTGCTTTCCGCTCAGGCGATCGAGCGAAGGATGTGGATGCGATGATTGTAGACTGAGAATCGGATTTTCCAGGGACGCATCGCCATGATGAATACCACCGGCTCGCTTCGCACGTCTACGCAGCCTGGCGCCGCCGCCATCCGCCGCTACAACCTGTTTCTGCTGCTGGTAGCGGGACTGGGCGGGCTGCTCTACGGCATCGACGTCGGCATTATTGGCGGCGCAGTACCCTACCTGCAAGCCACTTCGGGGCTCACGGCCGCGCAAGTTTCAGTCATTGTGGCCGCGGTACTGTTGGGCAGCGTCTTCTCCACACTGTTTTCCGGCCTCCTGGCGGACTGGATGGGCCGCAGGCCGCTGATGATTCTAAGCGGTTGCGCGTTCGTCGTCAGCATTCCTGTGATCGCGCTTTCCCATGGCTACGGGCCGTTGTTTTCAGGGCGGCTCCTGCAGGGCATGAGCGGCGGGCTCATCGGCGTGGTGGTGCCCCTCTATCTCGCTGAGTGCCTGGCCGCATCCAGCCGCGGCAAGGGCACGGCCATCTTCCAGTGGATGCTCACCCTGGGCATCGTGGCCGCGGCGCTCATCGGCATGTATTTCAGCTATCGCGTCGAGGCGGTGACCAGGCTGCACGACGCCACAGCGCTCTTCAATTTTGAGAATCAGGCGTGGCGCAGCATTTTCTGGGTTTCGCTGCCCCCCGGCGCTCTGTTCGTCCTGGGCAGCTTTTTCGTCACCGAGTCGCCACGATGGCTCTTCCGGCGCAATCGCAAAGAGAATGCCTACGCGGCGCTGCTTCGCTCGCGCCCGGCTGAGCAGGCGGCGCTGGAGCTCGAAGAGATGAGCGCCACAGCGCATGCAGCGGCGACTACGACGGGCCAGCGCGTTCGCGATTCGCTTTTGCGGCGCAAGTATGTGATTCCTTTCCTGCTGGCATGCGTCATCCTGGCTTGCAACACGGCCACAGGCGTCAATTCGGTCATTGGCTACAACACCGGCATCCTTCTGCAAAGCGGGCTCAGCGATCTGCTGGCGCACTGGGGTTACGTCATCTTCACAATCATCAATTTCCTGGCCACTACCATCGGACTGGCGCTGGTGGATCGCAAGGGGCGGAAATTCCTGCTCGTCACGGGTACCAGCGGCGTGATTGCCGCCATGGTGAGCGTAGGACTGCTCTTCAAGACGACCGAAAGGCTGAACGTAGATTGCCGCAACGCCGTGCAGGCCCTGGTTGCACCTGACCAGGAACTGACCCTCCGCTTCACTCCCGCTGAAGCCAGCAAGCTGCTCAATTCCGCCGCGAATCCAGCCACCGGCACTTCCCTCGGCATCGACAGCACGCGTGCGTCGTTGGCGTTGATTTATTCCTACGGTGACTTCACCTGCGCGACAAGTTTCGTGCGTTCGGATGATGCGGCGGCTGGGCCCATCGAAATCACGCGCGCAACCTGCGTTCCCGCGAACCGCGTCGAAGTGTTGTTCAGCAATCCGTTGGCCAACCTCGAGGCAGCGCGGACCGCGCCGCTCATCATTCAAAGGGCGCTGCTGGGGCCCGTGCCCAACGCCGCGCACGGCTGGCTGGTAGCCCTGGGCCTCTACCTGTTCATCGCCTTCTACGCGATGGGGCCGGGCGTGGTGGTGTGGCTCGCGCTCAGCGAGCTCATGCCCACGCGTATCCGCTCCAACGGCATGAGCATTGCCCTGGTGCTCAACCAGCTGGTGTCGACCACCCTGGCTGCTATCTTTCTGCCCTTCGTCAGCAAGCACGGCTATTCGTCCATGTTCTTCCTCTTTGCGGGCTTCACCGTGATTTATCTCGTCACGGCGGTATTCTTCCTGCCCGAAACCAAGGGCAAAACGCTGGAAGAAATCGAGGCGCATTTCGAAGGCACAGCGGGCTGCGTTAAATCTGCATGATTCGATAATTAAGTGCGCAAAGGTGGCGTCGCCCTAACACCAAGGGCGCCCGCGCCGCGGACGCCCCTGAATGTTCGGATTCTCTCCTGGTCCCCAAATTCGAGGGACCAGGGGCACCTACAGTTATTTGCTGCCGCTCTGCGTTGTGCCGTTCTTCTCGTCGAGCGCGGCCTGCGCGGCCGCCAGGCGCGCGGTGAGCAGGCGGAACGGCGAGCAGGAGACGTAGTTGAGGTCGATCCGGTGGCAGAACTTGACTGACTCGGGATCGCCGCCATGCTCGCCGCAGATGCCGACTTTCAGGTTTTTCCGCGTATTGCGTCCCTTGGCCACAGCGCCCTTCACCAGTTGCCCTACGCCCGCCTGGTCGAGCGTGGCAAA
>JASHYS010000400.1 GCA_030042915.1 Acidobacteriaceae bacterium | reverse complement strand
ACCCAGTCGGCCTTGACCATGTCGCGGCCTTCGTTGATGTTCAGCCGGTCAGTTGGGTTGGTGGGCATACGCGGCGGATCGAGCACGCCCGCGGCGGTGAACGCGTATCCCGTGCCCCAGAGCAGCATCTTCCGCCCTGCCATGAAATCAAAGTCGCCAGCCGAGACGCCACCGTAAGTTTCGCGCACGCGCAACTGTGTTGCCGTATCGGAATAAGTGGCCGTCAGGCCGATGAGGCTGGAGGAAAAATTCCAGCGATCACGCTCGCGAATGCCAAAAGAGGGCTCAACCAGCACTTGATTCAGCACCCTGGGCAGCGGCGCTTGCAGGTTGCCATAAATCGTCGTGTCATTGATCACGTTCACCGCGTAGCGCGTAGCGTAACGGTCCTCGCCCGAATTCTGGTCGCCCTGCGCAAAGAGAGCAGTACTTGACAGGAAAAGAACCGGAATAAGAAGCCGTCGATGCATGGTCGTTACCCTGAAGAACCCTGCCTCAGAACATATCTGCGCGGCCCTGATAAAAGAGCTTGTCGGAGAGGGAGCGCGGCGTGGCGCCGGAATATTCCAGGACGCTATGCGAGTTATGGAGAATCTGGTCGTAAAGCGTAAGCCGCAGCAGCAGCATCTGCCCACCGACGAGTCCGTACTCATCAAACGTGGCCGACTTGATGTGTTTGCCTGAGGTCAGGTAAAACTCAGCCTTCACGGGCCGCGCATCTTCTTCGCGAATCCAGAAAAGAATGCGCTGATAAGTTGCGCCCTTACGCTTGGCGGTCAGCTCCAGAACGTAGCAATCGACGGTTCCGACCTTCTCGGTGCGCAAGTAAACCGGTGAATAGTCGGCGGCGTAGTTGGTGCGGGCCACGTCCCCATTGGAGGCGTCGCCCGTCAACCGCTCCAGCGGCGTGATGCGCACCGGACGGCTGGTGTCGGGCAGGTAAACCCACATGTCGTCGCCCAGCATGAGCAGGTGCTCGCCTTTTTCGCGGGGGCTCATGAACTCCACGTAGGTTTTGTCGGCGCCCTTTTGCGAAACCTCGTAGAGATGTTGCTCGTCGGATTTGCCTTCGGCGAAATCGGTGATCTTGACATGCACCACGTACGAAGGCCAGCCGTTACGGAAGCGGTCAGACTGCTTGAGCAGTGCCGCGGCGTCGGGTGCAGCCAGCGTAGCCGCGCGGCCGTGCAACGCGCAGGCCAAAACGAAGCAAGCTAGAACGAAAATCAAAAACCAGCGGAGAGCGCAGTTGACGTTAGACATGGGCCAAAGCCTCCGTAATCTGAAGCCGCGATGCGCGGATGGAAGGAAGAATGGATGCCAGCACCAGCGAGACGATGACGAGCAATGACGCGCCGATCATGACGCCGGGAACATGCAACACGTGGAAGAGAATACCTACTGTAAAGCCGGGCGGCGGGGGCAGGCGGAAGTTGAGAGCATTCAATCCCGCGCCCAACAGATTGCCGAACGCAATTCCCACAGCAGCTCCGAGCGTGCCGAGAAGCGCGGCCTCAGCGATGAACAGACCGATAATCCAGGCATGCGGCGTTCCCATGGCCAGCATGGTGCCGATTTCGCGCGTGCGCTCGAACATCGACATCAGCAAGGTGTTGATGCTCGACATGAGAACCATGAAGAACACGATTGCGCCCATGAACAGGAAGATTCCGTTGAATAAATTGCGAACCTGCTTGTAATAGGTGGCCAGGTCGATCCACTTCCTCATCTCCATTTGCTGCGGCAAGCCGTTCAGGCGCGGAACGAGCTCGGCATAGACGCGGTCGGTGTTGGCTGTCGCATCCAGGCCAACCACGAGGTTGGTCACGCGGTCGCTCTGCAGCAGGCGTTGCGCGGCAACCAGCGGGATGCGCAGATAACGCGCATCCATTTCGGCAACGCCGGTTTGCTCAATGCCCGCAATGGTGACGTCAATGCCGTTCAGCGCTCCGTCGGAAGTGACCGCGAGAAGTGTCAGCCCGTCGCCGGGCTTGACATTCATCGACTTGGCCAAGCCCACGCCGATCAAGGCCTCAACGTCGCCGCCGGAGCTGGCGGTGAGATCGTGGCCGGAGACGAGGTGTGGGGTGAATCCGAGACTGCGCTCGGCATCGGGGTCGACAGCGCTGCCCATGTAAACCGAGGACTTCTGGCCGTTGGAGACCATGCCGTAAAACTCGATGCGCGGCGCCACACCGCGAACATGCTCGGCGCTGGAAACAGTTGCGGCCACCTGGCGCCAGTTGTCGATGCCGGTATCGAGCACGCGGACTTCGTCGCGCTTGAAATGCTCGGTGGTGAAGATCTGAATGTGTCCCAGCCCGTTGCGGATGGTGCTCTCGCGCAGACCGTCGGTCATGAACGCGAAGTACCCGCCGGCAAGCAGCAATCCGGTCACGCCGCCGCCCACCATCAACAGGGTCATCAACGTGCGGCGCCGGTTGCGGAAAACATTACGAAACGCAAGCAGCAGAAACTTGCTCATGGCGATCTCCTTCCATGCGAATTTCAAAGCGGGCGGGTTCGGCGGCGTGCGCGTCCGATGCTACGCGTCCGTCGCACAGCCGCACGATGCGCGGCGTGTGCTCAAGCAGTCGCTGGTCGTGGGTGGAAAAGATGAAGGTGAGGCCGAGATTGCGATTCAGCTCGCGCATCAGATCGATGAGCTGCGTTGCGTTCTGCGTATCCAGGTTCGCCGTGGGCTCGTCGGCCAGCACCAGCGCCGGCCGGTGAACGATGGCCCGCGCCACGGCAACACGCTGGCGTTCGCCGCCTGAGAGCAGATCGGGCCGGTGCGTGGCACGCGATGCCAGGCCCACGCTTTCGAGCGCCGCGCGTGCCCGCCTGCGCCGCTCGGTGCTGCCTACGCCCTGCACCAGCAACGGAAACTCCACGTTTTCACTGGCCGTGAAGACAGGAATCAGGTTGAAGGTCTGGAAGACGAATCCGATCCTGGCGCGGCGAAGAGCCGTGGTCCGCGCGGGCGAGAGCTTCGTAGTGTCCTCGCCGTCCAGAATGATGCGCCCCGAGGTTGGCTTGTCGATGCAGCCGATAAGGTTGAGCAGCGTGGTTTTTCCGCTGCCGCTGGGGCCGGCGATGGCCAGGAACTCGCCGGCCGAGACGAACAGGTTGACTGCGTCCAACGCGCGCACATCGCTGTGGTCGAGCGGAAATCTGCGGCTTACCGCTTCTGCTGTTACCAGGTCATTCACGTCATGCCTCCTAAACCGGAATTGTTTGCGCCCGTTAAAAGCATCGGAGCAGCGCTGCGGAACCGTAATTCGGATCGCCGGCCAGTCCGTGGCTTTGCCGCCTCGGCCTGGCATGAGGGTCGAGCCAGCGATCACCCGGGTGCACCCGCCGGAACCTTCTGCCTGGCTGAGAACTTCTTCCGGTAAACGCTCTTCCAAACGCGGATGCCGGGCGCGCCGACCATCACCGGCCACAGCCATACCCACCAGGCGTTGCCGAAGTGGGGACCGAGATTGACGACGGAGAAAGCGGTGACCGCTGCAATATAGCTGGCGATCATCCCTGACATGTGCTCGAACCACCAGAATTGCTTTTCGGCGGGCGGACGGAGGAATAGCAGGATCGACCGGCCTGCGAGCAACATCCCGATGCCGCCCAGGACCAGGGGGACGATGCGGGGCAACCCTGACAACATATGCGGACGCACGGCGCCGAATGCAGCCAATGAAGCACTGGAGACGAACGTGATGAGAGCGGCGGCCCAGTCAATCAGGCGGGCACGTCCGCCCTTCGGCAGGTCCTTGAGCCAGAGGACACGATAGCCCGCGAAGGCAGCATAGAAACTGAATACGGCCACCAGCGCCAGGAACAGGATGGGCAGCAGGATCGACAAGAACAGGGCGCTCGCGGCGACGACGGCCATCGCCCAGAAATAAGTCTTTCCCCAGGTGCGGTGCGTTCTTCCGCCCTTGGTCGTCATGAGCGCGACGGGAGCACAAATGAAGGCGACCATACCGCTGGCGATGTGAACCGCGAGAGCCGCCTTCAGGTAAAGAGGCCAAGCCGGGTATATCGGGTTCCCCATGCTGACGATGAAAGCGGCGATCAACGTTGTCATATGAACCTGCCGGCGCGACTTTTTCAAACTCCAGCCCGATGGGTTACGCTCAGCAGACACAATACGATGGGTGACCAATTGGAAATCCGCGTTTATGGACGAGGGCGCAAGGAAGCGGATGGAGGGTTGGAATCCAGGGATGAACCGTAGCGACGGCTTAAGGCAGGCTGCCCGAGACAACTTCTTTCGCCCGATAAAGCGGGCTTGGGCCCTCGAGTTGGCAATGGATGATTCCCCGCCGACACGGAACGCATGCGGGGCGACATCCAGCTAAGAGCTAACGACTGTGTTCATTTCCCGTTGGGCAGCTTCACCAGGCGCGCCTCAAGCAGCGCTTCAATGACCTTGAGCGCTTCGAGCGCGGATTCGAAGACCGGCTCATCGACCTGCACCACGGCCAGCGCCTTCACCGGCTTTTGGCCCGTGCGCTCGCGGCCCAGCGCAAAGTTGGCGATGTTGACGCCCTGCTGGCCCAGAATGGTGCCGATGCGCCCGATTACGCCGGGAACGTCGAGGTTGCGGCACACCACCAGCGTGCCCTCGAGCGGCGCCTCCACGTCGATGCCGTCGAAGGCCAGCAGCCTCGGCTGCTCGCCGTGAATCACGGTAGCGCTGGCACGGCTTTCGCCCTGCGCGGTGTGCAGAACCACCGTGAGAACCGAAGCCGCGCCGCCGCGATGACTCTCTTCCTTCTCCTCGTGTACGCGGATGCCGCGCTCCTGCGCGATCGCCGCAGCGTTGATGCGGTTCACGTTCTCTGATCCGGCGAGCAGCCCGGCAATGGCCGCGTTACGCACCAACTCCGTCTTGGATTCGGCAAGCGTGCCGCCGTAAACAATATGGATGGCCTCAATGCCGCCTTTGCCCGCCTGCGCCAGAAACGCGCCGAGCCGCCCGGCGAGTTCGATATAGGGCGCCAGCTTAACGTACTCCTCGTGACTCAGCGAGGGCAGATTGACGGCGTTCTGCACTACGCCGAGTTTCAGGTACTCGCGCACCTGCTGCGCGATCTGCACGCCAACGGCTTCCTGCGCCTCGGCTGTTGACCCGGCGATGTGCGGCGACAGGATCACGTTGTCGAGGCTGAAATATGGCGAATCCTTCGGCGGCTCGACGGCGAAGACATCGAGCGCCGCGCCGCCCACTTGCCCGCTCCTGAGCGCGGCTGCCAGATCGGCGTCGCAAACCAATTCGCCGCGCGCACAGTTGATTATGCGCACGCCCTTCTTCATGGTCGCCAGCGTTTTGGCGTTGATGATCCCCTGTGTCTGTGGTGTGAGGCCCACGTGCAGCGTGAGATAGTCTGCTTTGGCGAAGAGCTCCTCCAGAGGGACCAATAGGATTCCGTTTTCGCGGGCCAGCGCAGCCGATACAAAAGGATCGGCGCCCATGATCTCCATGCCGAATCCGCGTGCCCGCCGCGCCACTTCAAGCCCAATGCGGCCCAGA
The DNA here is from genome assembly GCA_030042915.1 of Acidobacteriaceae bacterium. Next base: position 2,571 of record JASHYS010000400.1, on the reverse strand, counting down.
CCGAGTATGCCCAGCGTTTTGCCGCGCAGCTCGGTGCCCTGCATGCTTTTCTTTTCCCATTTACCGGCGTGCATGGTGGCATCGGCGGCAGGAACTTTGCGTGCCAGCGCGATCATCAACCCGATGGTGAGCTCCGCGACGGCCACTGCATTTGCACCCGGAGTATTCATCACCACGATGCCGCGACGCGTGGCCGCCTCGGCGTCGATATTGTCGACGCCTACGCCGGCGCGCCCGATAACGCGCAAGCGGGGCGCCTGCGCCATGAGAGCGTCGTCAACCTGCACGGCGCTGCGCACCACCAGCGCATCCGCGTCGGCCAGTGCCGCCGCTAAACCGCCGGTCAACTGGTCGTGCGTCTTCACATCCCACCCCGGCTCGGCTGCGAACACCGCCAGCGTCGCCGGAGAAACCTTCTCCGCCAAAACGATCTTCATGGCTGCTCCCTTGTCCGCTCCGGCGGACAGGCTTACGTACTCGTCAAAACGAATGCCTTCCTGCTCGCAGAGCAAATCGAACATGCGCACCACCGCCGCATGCGGCTTGCCTTCGCCGCGTTCGTACTTGGTGAGCGAGTTGGGATGCACGCCCAGCCGCTCCGCCATTTCGTATTGAAAGAGATCCAGCTGCTTGCGTGCGATGAGCAGCTTTTCTCCGAATGTGAGTTCCGGCATAGCAGCTCCTAGCTCCTAGCTTCCAGCTTCTAGCTCCCAGCTCCCACTTCACGTCGCAGGAATTCGGATCTTGAGTGCCCGGGTGTTTCGGAGACCTGGGAAAGCACAGCCGTTGGCACACCTGTGAACCTGCTAGCAGCTAGAAGCTAGCGGCTAGCAGTCGCATAAATCTCCTGCGCCGCGGCCACGCCCTGCCCGAATTTCACGGGCAATCCCAGCGTGTCTTTGGCGATGTGCTCCATGGCGCCCAGGAGGGCCACGGTATCGAGATAGTCGAAGAACCCCAGGTGCGCCACCCGAAAGAGTTTGCCCTGCATCTCACCCTGGCCGTTGGCCGCCACCAGCGCGAAACGCGACTTGAGCGCCTTCACCACCGCGCCCGAGTCCATGCCTTCAGGGACGGCCACCGCCGTGGCTGCGGCCGCCGGAGCCGTAGGAGCAAACAACGTGAACCCGAGGGCCACCAGGCCCGCGCGCGTGGCCGCCGCGTTCACTTCGGCATTGTCGATGAGCGCGTCACGACCCTTCTCCAGGTCGCCGCCCGCCTGCCCGGCAATGTAGTCGAGAGCCGCACCCAATCCGGCCACCAGCGCCACCGCCGGCGTGTACGCGCTCTCGCCTTTCACCGCGTTCTTGCGCTCCTTGCGAAGATCAAAATAATAGCGCGGATTCTTCGCGTTCTCCATGGCCGCCCATGCGCGTTCGCTTACGCTCAGGTAGGCCAGCCCGGGCGGAATCATCACCGCCTTTTGCGAACCTCCAATCAGCACGTCGATGCCCCAGCCGTCGACGTCGAAGCGCGTGGTCCCGAGGCCGGTGATGCCGTCGACCACGAGCAGCGTACCGGGCGCCGCCTGGTCACGCAATTTGGCGATGGCTTGAATGTCATGACGAACAGCGGTCGAGGTCTCGGTCGCCTGTACGTAAATGGCTTTGTGCCCGGGCTTGAGTGCCGCCCTCACCTGCGCGAGGTCGAAGGTCTGGCCATACGGCGCGGTCACAACGTCCGGCTCGCAGTTGAAGGCCTTGGCCAGCCCCGTCCAGCGCTCGCCGAATTTTCCGGCCGTGAGCACGAGCACCTTGTCGCCCGGCGACGTGAGATTCGATACGGACGCTTCCATCGCGCCCGTCCCCGAGCAGGCCAGCAGCAGGACGTCGTTCTTGGTTCCGACAAAAACCTTCAGCTGCGCAAGCACTTTTTGGAACATGGCGCGGAACTCGGCCGTGCGGTGATGGATGTCGGCCGCCGCCATGGCAAATTGGGCCGCAGGAAGCAGCGGTGTAGGACCGGGGGTATAAAGGCGTGTCTTGCGGATCATAGTCTCTCTCCCGAAAATCCCTTTGAAGGGCGTGCGGCGCACACCGCATAGCCACATAATACACAAATTTGTGGTTTATGTGTTTTTCTCTGAGAAATTTTTACAAGATTCCATCGAAAATATAGCGAAAGCTGCGCTGTCAAGGTCGACACCCATTCAAAATCGATACAATTCTCTTTTGCCCAACTACGTAACCGAGCGCCGAGCTCTCCTGGCTGGAAGCTGGGAGTTCGGAGCTTAGGAGCTTAAGGAAGAATGCCAGAACCCGGCACCCTCGAAGCCCTGATCAGCCGGCAAATTGTTGCCGCCATGAAGGCCCACGACGCCGAGCGGACCGGAACACTGCGGCTGATCAAGACCGCGCTCATGAACAAGGCCATTGACAAACGCGCAGCGCAAAAGCAGATCGATGCTGCACTCACCCAGGCCGAATCCGAGCAGGTGCTGGCCACGATGATCAAGCAGCGGCGCGATTCGATTGAGCAATTCACCAACGGCCATCGGCCAGACCTTGCCGCCAAGGAGCAGGCCGAAATCGTCGTGATCGAGGAGTTCCTGCCCAAGGCTCTGGATGAAGC
>JASHYS010000399.1 GCA_030042915.1 Acidobacteriaceae bacterium | reverse complement strand
TCAGGCTCGCCAGGTTGCACGCCGAGTTGTCCAGAAACATGTACTCGCTGCACGGATTCGAAGCGTTGATCCGCGTCGTGTTCTTGCTCGTATGCCACTTGTTGATGGTGTCGTCGAACTGCATGCCCGGATCGCCGCATACCCACGTCGACTCTGCGATCTTGTGCATGATCTCGCGCGCCTTGTATGTATTCACCGCCTGGTGGCCTTTCACCGTGTACGTGGTAAAGTCCCTGTCGGCCTCGTAGGCGCGCATAAACTCGTCACTGACCCGTACCGAATTGTTCGCGTTCTGGAAGAAAATCGACGAAAACGCCTCCGAGTCGGGGCCGCTTCCGTCGTAGCCCGCCTTGATCAGCGTGAACGCCTTCTTCTCTTCCCTGGCCTTGCACTCGATAAATTCCATGATGTCGGGATGGTCCACGTTCAGGATCACCATCTTGGCCGCCCGCCGCATCTTGCCGCCGCTCTTGATCACTCCCGCAAACGCGTCAAACCCGCGCATGAAGCTCAGTGGTCCGCTGGCCTGCCCTCCGCCCGACAGCAGTTCCATCGATCCGCGCAGCGACGACAGATTCGTCCCTGTCCCCGAGCCCCACTTGAACAGCATCCCCTCGGTTTTGGCCAGCGTCAGAATCGAGTCCAGCGAATCCTCCACCGAGTTGATGAAGCACGCCGAGCATTGCGGGTTCCTGTAGCCCGTGGCCGCGTACTGCACGCCGCCCGTCACCGGGTCCCAGTGCCAGTTCTGCCCGTCCGCCTCCGGCTCCAGCCGGTCGCACCCAACGTTGAACCATACCGGCGAATTGAACGCCGCCTTTTGCGTCAGCAGCATGTGTGCCAGTTCGTCGTGAAAGATGTTCGCGTCCATCACGGTCGCAAAGTATCCGCCCGCCAGGCCCCAATCGCGCACCGTCTCGGCCACGCGCGCCACCAGTTGCCGCACGCCCGTCTCCCGCTCCGGCGTCCCCAGCTGCCCGTGCAGGTACTTCGAGGCCACGATGTTCGTCGCCGTCATCGACCAGTCCGCCGGCACCTCCACGTTCTGTTGCTCGAAGATCGTGTTTCCTTTCGTGTCGGTGATCGACGCCGTCCGCCGCTCCCATGTCACCTCGTCGTAAGGCGAAACGCCCTCCCGCGAAAATCGCCTCGCGAAGGTCAATCCCTGTCGGTTTGGTGAGCCGGGCTGGAATGCTGCACTCGAAGTCTGGATGGGAGCTTCGTTCATCTTGTGAATCCTTTCCATAGGGCTTATGAGATGAAAATGCCGTACCTCTGGATACACTGCTCATCCAGTGGAACTCTCCGCAACTCGTTGAAAAACAAACGGAAGACGGGGGATAAATACCCTTCAAATTTTCAGTTGGCCCAGCGGCTCTGCGGTCGCTCCCAGCTTTCTCCGTGTCTTCGTGCCCTGAAGCTCCTCATCCTGGCGCGGAATTCGCTCGGGCGAATTCGCACCTGACGGGAAGCTGGAAGGAACATCTTTACTCGGGTTGGCTCGATCTACGCCGGCTTTTGGTTAAAGTCCCATTACAGCCGCAGATGAAAAAGTACCGCTGTCCTTGGTACATGTCAACAAAAAACCACAACATCTTGTATTTTGTTGGCATTTCCCGCACCTGCTCTCTAAACACGGTCATTTGCCTGTGGAAAGCAGCGAATGGCCTTGCCTGGAGCGGATTTAGCGACCGAAAATTGCACCAGAATCGCCGCAAATTGGCGCTCCCACGCCCCTCATCCACCCAAGCCTAGCCCTTTGCCTCTAGCCCGTACAAGGCGCAGAACCGGTGCACTGTCGGTGATTTTCCTGTGCAGATGTGGACAATGGGCTCTTTGCCCGGGACATTCAGCGCCGGGGCCCCATCCCGGCTTTTCTTGGGCGGCCGGACCTTCCCTCGCCCAAGACTCCGCGACCCCCCTTTCAGCCTTTTCTTGCGAAAAGGCTGGGACGCCGACCCGCTGGCTCACCGACTCGCTGAATGTCTTACCATGCCTTCGAGATCGGAGGATGCAAATGCAGCCGCTCAACACTCCCCGCTCCAGCCGCCTCGCCTTTTGGAGCATCCTGGCCATTCTGGCCACGATCGCTGCCCCAGTTGCCGTCACGCTCGCCACTATTAGAACCTCCGCTTATCTTCCCTTCGCCCAACTGCTGCCGCAGAATCCTTCGCCCTACGGCTATTCAGTCAGCCTTCTCATCTTTGTGGTCCCGGTCGTCCTCATCGCATGCTGGTTCGCACCCAACGACCACATCCACATCTCTAAGCGTTCCTTTTGGATCACCATCATCACCCTCTTTATTTTCGGATCAGCGCTCGATTTCTTCTTCGCCCATCGTTTCTTCCTGTTCCCCAATCACAACGCCGTCATCGGTCTTCCCGCGCTTGCGCTGGGCGGGCCGGTTCCCATTGAGGAGTACATCTTTTACCTCTCCGGCTTTCTCGCCATCCTGCTTTTCTATATCTGGCTCGATGGCTATTGGCTTCACGCCTACAGCGTGCCGGAAAACGACGCTCGCCGCATCTCCGTCAGCCGCCTCATCGGCTTCCACCCCGATTCGCTCATCCTGGCTCTAGTCCTCATCGCCGCAGCCATCGCATTCAAACACTTCTCTCCTGCAGCCTCACCTGGTTTTCCCGGCTACTTCACATTCCTCGTTATTTGTTCCGTTTCGCCCTCAATTGCCCTTTTTCGCTCCGTTCAGGCAATGATCAATTGGCGCGCACTCAGCCTCACCCTCTTCCTCATCGTCCTCGTCAGTTTGCAATGGGAGGCCACGCTGGCTCTGCCCTACGGATGGTGGGCCTATCAGGCGGATGCCATGATCGGCATTTCCATTCGCGCCTGGCACGACCTGCCCATTGAAGCCGTCTTTGTCTGGATTGGCGTCACCTACGCCACCGTCATTCTCTTCGAGGCGGTGCGCTCCTGGCTGGCTTCAGGCAAATCGGCCCGCCGCGCTTTTCTCGGAGAGCGCTGAATATAAAACGGCCTCGCGCACCTGAACCACGCGAGGCCGTATCTGTCGGCTGTTCCCTGTTCCCTGCTTTAATCGCCCACGTTCGACCCAATCCTCATTCCGTAGAACGATCTCCAAACGAAGAAGACCGAAATCAGGAAGAAAACAACGGCCAGCGCGTGCGCCAGTGTCGCGTTGCTCTTGCTCAGCGTCACCGCCAGTTCCACGGCCAGCAGTCCGAACAAGGTGGAGAACTTTATCACGGGATTCAAGGCCACCGACGAGGTGTCTTTGAATGGATCGCCCACGGTGTCTCCGACAACTGTCGCGTCGTGCAAAGGTGTCCCCTTCTGTTTCAGGTCAACCTCGACGACTTTCTTCGCGTTGTCCCACGCGCCGCCGGCATTGGCCATGAAGATGGCCTGGTACAGGCCGAAGGTCGCAATCGATATCAGATAGCCGATAAAGAAGAACGGCTCAACAAACGCAAACGCCAGGGTTGCGAAGAATACTGCGAGAAAGATGATGAACATTCCCTTCTGCGCGTACTTGGTGCAGATTTCCACCACCTTCTTCGAGTCGGTGACAGACGCTTTCTCCACGCCTTCCAGTTTGATGTGCCTCTTGATGAACTCCACGGCGCGATAGGCGCCAGTGGTCACCGCTTGCGTTGAAGCGCCCGTGAACCAGTAGATGGTCGCACCGCCTGAGATCAACCCCAGCATGAACGGCGCGTGCAGCAGAGAGAGGCTCTGTACGTCATGAGTGAGCCCGCCGGTCAAGGCCATGATGATGGAAAAGATCATGGTGGTTGCCCCCACCACCGCGGTCCCGATCAGCACCGGCTTGGCTGAAGCCTTGAAGGTGTTGCCGGCTCCATCGTTGGCTTCGAGCAAATGCTTGGCGCGCTCGAACTTCACATCAATGTTGTACTCCTTCTTCAACTCGCCCTCGATGCCGGGTATGGTTTCAATCAGCGACAACTCGTAGATTGACTGCGCATT
>JASHYS010000398.1 GCA_030042915.1 Acidobacteriaceae bacterium | reverse complement strand
CCCGGGCACTTTGAGGCGCTCTGGAACGCGATGAAGGCGGGCGTGTGCAATGACGTGCAGCAGCAGATTCTAAATCTCGTCAATCACAGCCCGAACTCGGCATACAACCCTTTGCCGTGCCTGCTCAACTCCACGGGCTATCTCCTCACTAACTTCCAGGAGAGCTGGACCAACGACTCCTTGCAAAACGTGAACGGGCGGCGCATCCGCTTCGATTTCCTGGTGCCGTTTAACGCTGTGATCTTCTGGGTCACGTCGCCGCACACCTGTCACCTTGGCTCAACTTGTCCCACCGAGCCAACCGACCCTGCATTCTCAATGGTCTTCAACCTCGATATCACGGTTACCTGCACCTCAAGTCAGCCCAATGCCTTTACGCTGCCGGCAACCTGCACGCCCGCCGCGGCCGTCGAGGTTGAAGCTGTCTATGGCGGCGACGTGACTGCGCAATTGACCGCCGCAGCTACGAAGTTTGCCGCACAGCTTGCAGCCGAAGGGGCGGCCACAGCGGCCAGCGGGGGCGCCGCAGCGCCTGAAGCCGCAGCGGGCGCCATCGCCGGAGCCATCAATGTCGCCATCCAGGGCATCGGAACCGCCATCGCCGCGGCTACTGACGAGCATTTGCGCGACCAGGTGTCGGCATGGCTGGTGGGCTTTGTCAATTCGCCCACGCTGGGAGCCAATGCTCAAAGCATGAACTCGGACTTCAGCACGCTCTTCAACAATCTCTACTTCGCCAATCTGGGCGGATTGAAGCCTTTCGTGATCGCGTTCGAGACGCCCGACTGGGATCTGGATTTCGGTCTCGTATATCCGCTTCCCGCCAAGCCGCAACTGCAGAACGCCACGGCCACCTCGAACAAGGGCAGTCTGTTCTCGCCATCGATCGCGGTGTCGCAGCCCGAAGTCATCGCCGGCCAGACCATTCCAGTCACTTGCACCGATTTTCGCGGCACTTACGTGAACACTCTCAACATTGCGTGGAACAAGACGGTGCTGGGCACGCCTAAATCGTCGCTGGAGTGGGGACCGCCGAAGGTGACCATCACCACTTCGGCACTTACCTTCGATGCCACCAATCTGAAGCCGGCAACGGCGTACGGTTTTGTGGTGCATGAGTGCGATGGGTTAACCTGCGCGCCGTGGAGCGAGGTGCTGCAGACCGCGACAGAAGCCGGGGGAAGTAACGACGTGCGCTTCTGGCTGGATAACAACACCAACCAGATCATCGGGCAAGCGGCGATCGGCAACAATGCGTATTCATTTTCGGCCAACGTCACCATTCCGTCTGGAACCACGGCCGGAACGCACGTGCTGAACGCGCTCGAAGTTGGAACCCAGGAGGCGACGGTCGCCATCACAGTATGCCCTGTGGGCGGATGCGGTCCGGTCATCGGCGTGTTCAGCACGCAAAGCAACACCTTCTACCCGCCGGGATCTATGGTTGGCGTGGGCAATCCGGTGGTGGTGCGCGGCTCAAAATTCGCGGCCGGCGGATCGGTGTGGCTCTGGATTGATGGTGTCCAGGGGAAGCGGGTCGCCACGGCGCCGGTGGGCCCGCTGGGGAATTTTCAGGCCAGCTTCAGCATGCCGCTCACCCAGTCGGGTCAGCACAAATTTGTGGCCATTGAGCTGAAGCCCGGAGTGAAGCTGCCGCCGACTCCCAAAGGTAAAGCGCCGGTGTTTCCGCCGCAGGATTTCGTCACCGCTTCCGTAGCGATCTACGTCGAGGCGATGGCGCAATAGAGAGGCGCCAGAGTCCGGTTTCGCGCGCATGCAGCCGAATTTGCCGCAATGAAAATGACCTCTCGGAGGGAGAGGTCAGGCGGCCTTCCTAATCTGGAGCCGACGGTCAGACTTGAACTGACGACCTGCTGATTACGAATCAGCTGCTCTACCAACTGAGCTACGTCGGCCTGCATCCTGATTGTATCGTTGCGCCTATCGAAGGTAAAGTTGAGGGATGCGTCTGCGCGCCTTTCAGCGGCATGCCAGCGCGCAAGATGAATTCATGGCACAGACTCTGTTCGCATTGACGCTTCGGCTCGCGTTTCGCATCGCCATCGTGTGGGCCGGCGGCTTCATCTTCGCGGTAGCCGTGCGCGCCGTGCTACCCGAAAAGCTCGGGCTCACTTTGACCAGCCCTCGATCCACAATCTTCCTCCCGTGCAGTCAGATCGGCTTCTGGGTCTGCCTGCTCGCCGCGCTTACCGTCTCCGGCATGATTGTGATTCGCTCCATGCTCGTCGATCTCGGATGGCTCACGCACCGCTGACGGAATTCCGCCGTATACTGCTGCACATGCGCGCTGACCCGGTGCTGGAATGGCGGAGGCTCACTGAGCACTACCGCCAGATGAGCGACGGCGAGTTGCGTCTGCTGGCTGTTGACTTTGCGGATCTGACCGAGACCGCGCAGCAGGTGTTGCGCGGAGAGCTGCAGAGCCGCGGGCTGGGCGATCTGCAGGCCATTGCCGCTGCGCGAGCAGCGCCGCAGCCGGCCTCGATTGCGCCATTGGCTCCGGCGCCGATCGCGGAGCATCGTGCCGATCCGCTCGGCTCTCACCTGGCGCGCGCGCCGGAACTGGTTCCGGATGCGCCGGAGGATGAGGGCGAGCACGATGCACGGCACGATTACACATGGAAGACCGTGCTGCGCGATTGCGACAGCCCCGAACAGGCGATGCAGCTTCAGGAAGCACTGCGGCGCGCAGGAATAGAAAGCTGGGTCAAGTTCGACGGACATACGACTGCATTTGTGCCGAGAATCGAGCGTCAACTCACAGTGGCAGGGTTGCAGATTCTGGTTGCCGCCGATCAGCTGGAAGAGGCGCGCATGATTGCCGCGAAACCCATCCCGCAGGACATCATTGACGATTCAAAAGTCGAAGTGCCGGAGTTCGTCGCGCCAAAATGTCCGCGTTGCGGAGCCGGCGATCCGATTCTGGTGGATGTGAATCCTGCCAACACGTGGCAATGCGAGCAATGCGGTCGCGAGTGGACTGAAGGGGGCGAAAGCGGCGGCAAAGATCGCCCAGATGCAGACGAGCTTCCGTCTTAAAACGGAAAGAGCCACCCGGCAACAGGGCGGCTCTATCCTCAGGGAGAATAGTTCCAACGGAGGCAAACCCATCAGAACTTTCTGGGTGCATAGTAGGTGCGGGGGAAAAGCGTGTCAAGGGAAAATGTTCAGGAAAATAACTTACGTTGATTCAATCATTTAACAAGGCTCGCCGGGTCCAGAAGCGGCTCGGATCTTTGCCATGTATTCGCCTCAAAATCTCCGAGATTTGCAGGGATTTCTTCGGGTTTTAAGGGGTTTTGGCTCATTTTTCCACAGGCCAGAGGCCGCATTAACCCTTCGGATGCGGCCCGCTGGTTGCGTTCGTCGTTTCGGTCCATTCTTCCCGCAAATCGAGATGGATGAACTCCTCATCGAAGACGGATGAAGCGGGTTTGCCATGTGCGATCCGGTAGAGAGCCCTGCCGCCGCCCAGGAAGGCACCCAGCAGGATTGCGGCGCCGCCTCCGATCAGCGTGATGACGGCGATGCTCATCAAGAGCTCACCCGTCTTCTGCACTTCAGACTGAACGGGTTCCGGAATCGCGGTCAAGTCAGCTTCGTAGTGGACCAGTTCGAGCAACCGGTGGCTTTCGTCGGGAATTGCATCTCCGCTGACCACGATGACCAACGGCCCGCTGTGGCGTACCTCGAGCGATGCAATATCGGAGTTGGCCAGGGGCTTTGGCCACGGCGGCTGAGCTTTGCTGCCCGCCTTCAGATAGGCGCGAATTGCATTCTCCTGCGCTTGCGCGATCTGCGGCGTGGGATAGTCGATGATGGTGAGAGTCGCCGGCCCGGAAGACAGCGAGTAGGTGGCCGTTACTGCCTCGGCGCCCTTGTCAAAATCGACCAGAGCCGGCGGCAACACGCCCCCCGATCCCGCATAGCCCGCAGGTCCCAGCGCGTAGTGAGTCGTCTGTGCTTCGAGCGAAGCTTTGGGCAGGCTGGTCAGAATGG
>JASHYS010000397.1 GCA_030042915.1 Acidobacteriaceae bacterium | reverse complement strand
AAAGACCGCCAGGATCATGCTGTCGATTCTACCGCAGGCGAGTGTTTTACACTCGCCTTTGTATGCGCACCACCTGGAAGCTGTGGGTTGCCGCGGTGGTTTCTGCGGCTCTGCTCGAGTTGCCGTTCCCGCTTGCCGGGCCCCTGCCGCCCTGGCGGTCGATCTTCGCGTGGTTTGCATTGGTCCCGCTGCTGTGGGCGGTTTTGTCGATCGATTCCGGTCCAGGACTTGGCGGGGGGCGGGGCAAAAACCCCCATCCGCTGCGGCTCGCGTTTCTGGTGGCCTATGTATGCGGAGTGCTCTGGTACTGCGGCAACTGCTACTGGATTTATGACACCATGCTGATCCACGGCGGGCTGCCGCCAGTGGTCTCTGCGCTGGTTCTTCTGCTCTTCAGTTTGGTGCTGGGTTTGTATTTCGGGCTTTTCGGGCTGGGGCTTGCGCTGGTGCGCCTGAAAACCGGCTCTGTGCGCCTCGCGCTCGCCTTTGCGCCGTTTTTGTGGGCTGCTTTGGAACTGGCCGCAGCGCGCATCACCAGCGTGCCCTGGGATCAGCTTGGGTATTCGCAGGTGGACAACGGGTTCGTGAACCAGTTGGCGCCATGGGCCGGCGTGTATGGCATCAGCTTTGTTTTGGTTGGAGTCAACGCGCTAGCGGCAGGGCTCGTGGTGATCCGGAAGAGGTACGCCAGGCTGAAATCAGGCTTGGCTGCAGGTGTTCTGCTGAGCATGATTTCGCTGGGCACGACGGCTCGTGAGAGGTTTGCTCCGGCGTCACCCACGACTGCAACCGCCGTCCTCATCCAGCCCAACCTTGACGTGGAGAACACAGGCTACTGGCTGAGCAAGAGCGAATGGGCGCAGCACATCGCCGACTTCATCCATCTCGGCGGCGAGAATTGCAAAAGCTACATCGCGGGCATTCCCCAAACTGGCGCGCCCACGCGAGAAATCACCTGCCCGCCAAGCCCCACGCATCCTGATCTGATTGTGTGGCCGGAATCGCCTGCGCCGTTCTTCGAGCAGGAGCCGCGCTTCAGGCAAGCCATGGCCGAGGTCACGCAAGCCGATCAGGCTCCGCTGGTGGTCAACGGCGTGGGTTCGAATTTTCTGGCTGAAGAACACGCCTGGCAGGATCATGTCTCCACGATGGTCTTTCTTGCCGACGGGACTGAAGTGGGCCGCTACGACAAAATTCATCTCGTGCCCTGGGGCGAGTACGTGCCGTATCCCAAAATCTTCTTCTTCGCGCGCAAGCTCACAGGCAAAGTGGCCCACTTCACGCCTGGAACCGTGCGCAGCGTGTTTCACCTGCCGGCTGCCAACGGCGAAATGCATGGCTACGGTATCTTCATCTGCTACGAAGCGATTTTTGCCGATGAGATTCGCCAGTTCGCAAAGAATGGCGCTGAAGTGTTTGTGACCGGGAGCGACGACGGATGGTACGGCGACACCAGCGCTCCGTGGCAGCATCTGAACATGGCGCGCATGCGGGCCATCGAGAACCGCCGCTGGATTCTGCGCGCCACGAATGACGGCGTGACCGCGGCCATCGATCCCTATGGGAGAGTCCGCCAGAGCATTCCCCGCCACCAGGTGGACGCGCTGCCCGCGCAGTTCGGCTTCCGCGATGACATTACGTTCTACACGGCACATGGTGACGTGTTTGCGTGGCTCTGTGCCATACTTTCTATAGGCGTTGTTGGCTGGTGCGTCATTGGAATTGGAGCGCGGAGCCCCAGGGGCGCTAACGCTGCTGACTCCGCCAGCACCGCGAACTCCGCTCGCTTGAAAATCAAAGCCAGGTCATAAGAGCCGATGCCGTCATTGAACGATCTCGAATTCGCCTACGCTCCCGTGCGCAACCAGGTGCGCGACCTGCGGGAGTATCTTTGACCCTGCCCGCCTGCGCAGGGAACTCTCCGAGACAGAAACCAGGCTGGCCGATCCCAAGTTCTGGTCCGACCCGGCGGCTTCGCAGCCTTTCATGCGCGAGCGCAAGCGCCTGGAAGCGCTGATCGCCGACGACGAGCAGCTTGTCCGCCGCACGGGCGACATTGAAGCCTACTTCGAGCTGGCGCGCGAAGGCGAAGACGTGCTCGTGGACCTGGAGAAGAGCATCAAGGAGCTGGAGGCTTTCGCTGAAGATCTGGAAGCGCGCACCATGCTTTCGGGCGAAGCCGACCCGCTGAACGCCATTGTGACCGTGCATCCCGGCGCCGGCGGCACCGAAAGCCAGGACTGGGCCGAGATGCTGCTGCGCATGTACCTGCGCTGGGCTGAGCAACAAGGCTTCAAGACCGAGATGAACGACTACCAGGCTGGAGAAGAAGCGGGCCTCAAGTCGGCCACATTCACCATCAACGGCGACAATGCCTTCGGTCTGCTGGCCGGCGAAAGCGGCGTGCATCGGCTGGTACGCATCTCGCCGTTCGATTCGGCCAAGCGCCGCCACACCTCGTTCGCATCAGTTTTTGTGTCGCCCGAAATTGACGATTCCATTCAGGTCGACCTCAAATCGGAGGATCTGCGCGTCGACACGTACCGCTCCGGAGGAAAGGGCGGCCAGCACGTGAACACCACCGATTCGGCGGTGCGCATGACGCATATCCCCACCGGGATCGTGGTGCAGTGCCAGAACGAGCGCTCGCAGCACAAGAACCGCGACAAGGCGATGAAGATGATGCGGTCAAGGCTCTATGAACATGAGCTTGAGAAGAAGCGCGCCGAGACCAAGAAGCTGGAAGACTCCAAGCTCG
>JASHYS010000396.1 GCA_030042915.1 Acidobacteriaceae bacterium | reverse complement strand
GGCAGGTCCGGCACAAACTTGATCATGAAGTAGCTCTCGTCGACCATGGGCCCGATGGTCTCTTCGCGCGCTCCACGCGCAGAGCGGTACGGCGGCCACGGTCTGCCGCTCGCCCTCGCCTCCGCTTCCATGCGGCGATTGTTAGGGCTCGGCCAGGGATGGTCGGGCATCACAAACGGCGGATCGCCGGGATGAATGCGAAACGGGCCTGTCCCGGTCAGCACGGGATGATGGCGCATGCCGCGCAGGATTTTGTCCGCCTCCGCCTGGTAGTTGTAAATTCCCTTCCCGTTGCCCCACCGGTGCGCTGCAAAATAGAGCGCCATGGTGAAGTACTCTTCTCCATCCGGCGCGGCTCCCGTTGAGCGTGGCGTGCCATCCGTATTCATCGACCATGCAAAGTAACCCACCGAGGGATTCGTCGCATCGGTGATCAGCATGTAGGTGTGCGCCCAGTTCCAAATCGCGTCGAACTCGCGCTTCTTGTTGAGCTCGACCGCAATCATCATGCCGTAGCTCATGCCCTCGGTGCGTGCATCGTTGTTCGCCCAGTCAGTCACATAGGCCAGCGTTCCGTTCTCGTTGGCCCCGGTCTCAAAATAGATGCGCTCTTCCTGCCCGTCGCCGTGGAACAGTTGCTGGAACGCTTTCTCAATCTTGGCCCGGCTCTCGGCCGGCGAGTGTCCCTGCTCCGCAAACAGGTCGCGATACTTGTGCGTTTTGTATGCGCCGTCTCCGTCGCCGGCTAAGCGCTCGATTTTGCCGAGCGGTGCGTCCTCATGTGGCGCTGACATCACCTGCCCCGGCGCCGGTGCGGCCGCAGGCGTTTGCGCTGAAGGACTGCCGGCGGTTTGGGCCACAGTCGCGGCCGCCAGCAGCAATGCTCCAGCCAGAACCACCCACAGGCCTCTCCAAACTTTCATCGCTTCGCACCCGCTCTAAAATGCATGCGCTCCAAATTTACACCAGTGCCTTCAGAGAAGGTCCGCATCATAATGGTGCAATGGCATTCTGAGCAAAGGTCGGCGCAGGCAGCCGAAGGCTCCGTCATGATGACCACTGTCGCCATCCTCATCCTGCTCCTCCATTTGCTGTGGATCGCGCTGGTGATCTTCGCTGCGCTCTTCACGCGCGGACGTCCGGTGTGGAGCGCACTCCATATTCTGGCTCTGCTTTGGGGAATCGCCACCGAAGCCGGTCCCTGGCCCTGCCCGCTCACGCTCGCCGAGCAATACTTTGAAACCCGAGCCGGTCTGGCCGCATATCAGGGCAGCTTTCTGCTCCACACGCTCGACGCCATCGTGTACCCCAACCTGCCTGCCTGGCTCGTCACTTTGATGGGAGTCGCCGTGTGCGTTTTCAATCTCGGCATCTATCTCTGGCGCCTGCGCGCGTTCCTGCTTCGGCGCCGCGTCGCCGATCGCGCCTGATTTCTGCTCCCTACTGGCTACTGGCAACCCCCTGTTTTGTCGCCGTCACCTCGGCGCTCCAGCTGCCGTCGTCCGTCCCGAACGAAAACACGATCTGGGAATCGGCGATTTTGCCGGTGTAGTCGAGGCGGTAGGTCTGGCCTTGATAGTCGGTTTCCAGCCAGAACGAAACAGTGGAGCCCGCGATTTTGCCGTCATGGATTTCGGCAGGCGTGGTCGGCAGTCCCTCCACGGTTCCGGTTACCGCGCCCGCCGTGCTGGCCAGATGAAAAGTCAGTGCCACGGTGCTCCCTTGAAAATCGAATGCGCCTTTCCATGTCCCCGTCACGTCGGGAACCGCTGCCGCAGGCGCAGCACCCCGCTCCGCCGTGAGCTGCGCGCTCCACGATCCGTCGTCGGTGCCGAAGTTGAATGCAATCTCATCTCCTGCAGGCGATAGCTTCCCCGTATAAACCAGCTTGTAGGTTTGGCCCTGGTAGTCGGTGTTCACCCAGAAGGTAATAGTGTTGCCGTCCACCTTGCCGTCGTGGATTTCGGCCGGCGAAGTGGGCAGGCCCTCCACAGTTCCCGTCAGCGCCGCATCTGTCACCGTCAAATGGAACGTCAGCGTCTGCGTGGCGCCCTGGTAGTCAAAAGACCCCTTCCACGTGCCGCCCAAATCGGCCGCACGCATGTAAGGCAACGCAATCACGAAAGCAAAAACTGCCGCAACTCGCCAAAAACTCCGCATCCCAACTCCTCCAGAACACACGAGTCTACCATCCTTTCCGTTCCCCCACATCCGCGCTCCTAAACTACTGGTTGCCGGCTGCCCTCTCGTTCCCTCGCTCCCTAATCCCTGTTCTCCGTCACAGGACGTTCACACTCTCGCTGTGATAGCATCCGTTTTTCGAGAAAAAGGCGCGCGCCGGAGCCCAATTTTCGCCGTTAAATCCCGCCCGGCACAAGCCTTGCCAAGGAGAACGCGATGAAAACGTACCAGGGAAGTGAGATCCGCAATGTGGCTGTAGTGGGGCATGCACACAGCGGCAAAACCACGCTGATAGCCGCTCTGCTGCATGCCGCCAAAATGACTCCCACGCAGGGCCGGGTAGAAGACGGCTCGGCTGCAACCGCCTACGACGAAGAGGAAGTGGCCCGCGGCATCACCATGCAAAATGCCGTCGCCTTTGCCGAGTGGCAGGGCGTCAAAATCAACCTCGTCGATACACCCGGCTTTCATATGTTCACGCACGAAGCACGCGCCGCCCTCTTTCCCGTCGAATCCGCCATCGTCGTCATCAACGCCCAGAACGGCGTGGAGCCCGTTACCGAGCGAGTCTGGCGCTATGCTGAAGAGGCCAGCCTGCCCCGCATCGTCCTCATCAACCAGATGGACCATCCCAAAGCCGGCGGCCAGGGCGGCTTGAGCGCGCTCGTTGACGATCTGCACGAGCGTTGGGGCCGCAACTGTGTTCCCGTCCAGCTGCCCATCTCCGATGCGCAGGGCTTTCACGGCGTGGTCGATCTGGTCACCACGGAGGCTTACACTTACACGCCCAACGGTGATGGCCGCGGCAAAGTCTCGGCTGAAATTCCTGCCGCTCTCGCTGCCGACGCCAAGGCCCGCCACGAAGCTCTCGTTGAGCTCGTCGCCGAAGGCAAAGACGAGCTGATGGAAGAATTCTTCGACAAAGGCACGCTTTCGCCTGAGCATCTCAGCTCCGCGCTCCACGAAGCCATTCGCGAAGACCGCATCTTTCCCGTCCTGTTTTCAAGCGGCTCTTCCAACATGGCCCTCGATCATCTCCTCGACTTCCTGAAAACTTACGCGCCATCTCCGGCCGAGCGCGCGCCCATTGCGGGCACGGCTCCGGCTCCCGAAGCGCCCGCTCCCACGCGCAAGGTCGACGACTCCGGTCCCACCGCCGCCGAGGTCTTTAAAACCATGTCCGATCCGTTTGCGGGAAGAATCAGTTCCTTCAAAGTCATCAGCGGCATCATCAAGAACGACGCTACGCTGGAGAATTACACGCGCCGCGGCTCTGAGAAGCTTTCGCACCTGAGCGTGATGCAGGGCCGCAAGGCCGTCGAGGTCCCCGAGTTGCACGCAGGCGACCTGGGCGCCGTCGCCAAGCTGCGCGAAACTCTCACAGGCGACACGCTGGGCGTCAAAGGCTCCGATATCCAGATCGCGCTGGCTGCCATGCCCGAGCCCGCCATGACCTATGCCATCGAGCCCAAGAGCCGCGCCGACGAAGACAAGCTCGCCCCCGCCATCCATAAATTGATGGAAGAAGACCTGCTCATTCGCTTCTTCCGCGATCCGCAGACCAACGAATTTCTCATTGCCGGCGCCGGCCAGCCGCACATCGAGGCCATCGTGAGCCGCCTCAAGCGCCGCTATCACGCCGAGGTCACGCTCAAAGCGCCCAAGGTGCCCTATCGCGAAACCATCCGCGGCAAGGCCGACGCCCAGGGCCGCCATAAGAAGCAATCCGGCGGCCACGGCCAGTTCGGCGACTGCAAAATCAAGATGGAGCCCATGCCGCGCGGCGGCGGCTTCGAGTTTGTCAACGACATCTTCGGCGGAGCCATTCCCCGCAACTTCATCCCCGCCGTCGAAAAGGGCATCATCGAGTCGGCCGCGCGCGGCTTCCTTGCCGGCTATCCGGTGGTCGATTTCAAAGTGATTCTCTACGACGGCAGCTATCACGAGGTCGATTCCAACGAGCTCTCGTTCAAGACTGCCGGGCGCATCGCTTTCCGCAAGGCCATGGAGCAGGCCAAGCCCTGTCTGCTCGAGCCCATTATGAAGGTTGCCATCGAGGCGCCCGACGAGTTTGCCGGGACCCTGATGGGCGATTTGAACTCGCGACGCGGTCGCGTGCAGGGCATGGACTCCAGAGGCCGCAGCACCGTCATCAACGCCGAAGTTCCCATGTCCGAGATGCTCACCTACGGCACCCAGCTCACCTCCATGACGCAAGGAAAGGGGAGCTACCGCATGGAAGTGGATCACTACGACGTCGTGCCGCAACTGGTCGCCGAAAAAATCCTCGCCAACGCCAAGCGGCCCATTGAGGAAGAGGAAGAGTAGGCCCTCAACGAACCAAAAGACTCAGTCTGAAGCGAAAGATGGAGGACGAAGAATGCGCCTGAACGTGGTTGCCATGGTCGCATGCCTTGCACTTGCGCCCGCGTTGATGGGGCAGGGGACGAAGACCATTTTGGATGCGCGGCATCTTTGCCAGGCAAGTGTGCCCGGCAACTGGACGATCAACACCGTGCAGACCGGCGGCAATTCGCCTGATGGCAAAAGCGATGCGGCGATCGCGGCGCCAACCGGGCAGTCGCTGGCTGTCATGAAGCAGTACCAAATGAAGCTTTATAGCGCCGGTTATCTTAAGGTCAACCTCACCGAGGATACCGCGCAGGGATTTCAGATCGAGGCCTCGGACCAGGGCAATGGTCCGGTCGATGGGTCGGTCTATCGTGCATGGACCTTTGGTGCCAATGTCTGCCTGGTGCAGGCCAACTACCAAAATGGCGATGTGGCCACGGCACGCGCGATTGCGAAGAGCCTTTCAGCGAAGTAAATTCTTACCAGCTCACGGCGACCGTCCCGCGGAGGGAGCAGAGGCCTTCAGGCCTCTGAACCGTTCGAAAAAAACACCGATCTTCGCCCTCGACTTCGCCGACGTCCTTAAAGATGTCAAGTCCCCACTGCGCCCCTTCCCCGCCCCATCCCACTCATTCCACAGCAGATAAAAATTTCCCCAACTTTGCAGATTATTTCCCGCAAATCTCTAGACTTAAAACAAGATCAAAAAAGACCTCAGGATGGGCGGCCTGTGCGGGGCGCGGCAGCTAAGAACTGCCGTTCAGAGATCGCCGTTGGCGAGACCGGCATTTCTCCGGGCCGCCCGCTTTTGGTTACTGGCTATTGGCTGTTTCTCGCCGCTAACTGATGTTTTTCGACCACTTTACGAAGTAAGCCGTTTGTTTCGAGCGGGCTGGAGAAAATGATCAAAGATCAACTGGCTCAAAACAAACCGCTTAGGTGAAAAAAGGATGGGGGGGTGGGAGTAACTGAAAAGATAACGAACTGCGCGCGCCAGTAAAGGATCCCGTAAGCCATTTGGTTCGACGATCTTGGCTCCCAAGCCGCCTGTTTTCAGCGGCTTGGAGCGGGCCATCGGGGGTACAAGCCGCTCAAAAAAAGTCACTTAGCACCAAAAAAGGGGGGGGGCCCCCCCAGGGGGGTATCGATGTACTTAGCCTGTCGACATATCAAACCGAACAGATTGCGTTGCAAATCGTTCGCTATGACCGGTCATGCGTCGCTCTGCAGACCATTCCGCCCGACCCTCAGGACGACCCCGGCGAAACCGTCCAGTCCTTCACGCTTCAGCGCGAGCGCGGCACCTGCACTTCGATGTGCACGCCTTTGCCGGGAGTCGCGGCCAGGCGGAACTTGCCGCCTGAGCGCTCGATTCGTTCGCGCATGCCTTTGAGACCGAAATGGTGGCCGTTTCCGCCTTCCACCTGGCGTGGGTCGAAGCCGCAGCCATCGTCGCCCATGTCGAGAATCAGCTCGCGGCTTTTATAGGTGAGCTTGACCTGGACATGCGCTGGACGGCCGTGAAGCATGGAGTTGTAG
>JASHYS010000395.1 GCA_030042915.1 Acidobacteriaceae bacterium | reverse complement strand
CGCAAACCTTTCTGCTGCCGCCGGTTGCACCGCCAGCGGCTGCCGAAAGTCTGCTGGCAGCAGCCGGAAGCGGCTCCCAAACGCGAAAATCGCATCTAGATGGAGGAATCGTGATACGAAAGGCAAGTGTTTACTTTGTGATGTCCTTAGCCGGAGCGCTTTTCGCCCGGCACGGAATCGCTCAGCAGCCGGCGCTCGCCAGCAAGCCCTCCACCGCTGTACCAGCGTTTGTTCCCATGCCAAGAGACATTCAATGTTCTCTGCAAGGGCTTTCGTTCATGTCGGTGGTGGGAGCAAACGGCAAGCTCGAGAATACAAATGGAACGATCGGGGGCCTCAGTTGTTGGATTGCTGCCAAAGGCGAAGACCAAAAGAAAGAAATCCCCCTGGCTTCGGGCGAAGTTTTGCACGACGTCATAACAACAAAAGACTTCGGCAAATTGAAGATCGCTCCGCAAAACAGTGTTTCGTCGGCCGGGTTCTCCTTGTCGATACGCGCCGACAAGATCAAACCTTTGAGGTCGTTTCTTCTCAGCCAGGAATCGGCGGCGCCTGATACTCAAGAAACGGCCAGCCATCCCGTCGAGCCGGCGTTTGTTTCTCTTCCAGATTGGGTCGATTGCGAGTTCAGCGGCTTGGAATACGAGTCTCGTGTCGGCTCAAGTACCAGCATGAACGGGACCATCAAAGGGGTCACGTGCTGGGTGGAAGGGTATGGCTCAATCCCGAAACAAGATGTTGCTCTTTCATCGACGTCAATCGTCGACGGCAAACTTCAAACCAGCCAATTTGGTGTGTTTATGTTGGAAAGCAGTAATAACCTTATGTCAGCCGGCGTCGGAGTGCAGATTCGTCAGGACGAGCTGCCAGCATTCAGGCAGTTTCTGTTCCAAAACTATAGCAACGGAGAGGCGTCACTCCTGGATGCTTCGAAATATGGCGATCTGACTCGCGTGCGCGCCCTGCTTGACTCGAACGCCGATGTGAACGCCAAGGATGCCTCCGGGAACACGGCGCTGATTCTGGCATCGTACGACGATCAATCCGACGTTGTGAGGGCCTTGCTGAGCGCCCATGCCGACGTAACGCCTGCCAACCAATTTGGGACAACGGCGCTGATGCTGGAAGCGCAGCATGGAAATGTGGATTTGGTGCGAGGACTCATTGCGGCGAAGGCTGATGTGAACGCCAAGATGACGAATGGCGCGAACGCGCTTCTACTGGCGTCGCTGAACGGACACGCGGATGTGGTGCGGGTGCTGCTTACTGCCGGCGCCGATGTGAATGCCAAGGCGAACGACGGAGGCACAGCTTTACTTGCGGCATCACAGAACGGACACATGGATGTGGTTCGGTCGCTGCTGGCCGCCAAGGCCGACGTGAACGCAGCGACGAACGAGGGCGGCACGGCGCTAATGATGGCGTCGGCGAAGGGTCATACGGATGTGGCGCGCGCGCTGATCGCGGCCAAAGCCAACGTGAATGCCAAAACAAATAGCGGTGTAACGGCGCTGATGCTGGCATCGCAGAATGGCTATGCGGACATTGTTCGCGCGCTGCTGGCAGCGAAGGCAGATATAGACGCGGCAATGAATGACGGCACCAGTGCGCTGGCGCTGGCATCGAAGACCGGACACCAGGACGTAGTGCAGCTTCTTGAGGGCGCGGGGGCTCATCCATAGCAGGCCGCGACTTCAGGCGTGCAACTCCACCGGGGGGTGGCCAGGGCAGCGGAGCAAAAAGCGAAACGGCCGGCGCCTGGCTGCCCCTTGTTGGCAACCCGCACCGGCCGTCCGCTGCGGCCATCTTTAAATTTCATTCGTTCTATATCTAAATCGCACTATGGCACAAAGGCCGTTATGGTTATGCAAACGCGCCGTCAAAATTTGCTCGCCGGCACTCTTGCTCCTTGCGCGCCAGGGATTCAGCGCATTCTTCCGCCGCCGTATCCCACGGCGCCGCGCGAGGCCATCATGGGCCCGCGCGATGTGTAGCCATAACTTCGCGCCGTCATGGCACCGCGCGCCGCGTAGCCGTAGCCGCCGTAAGCATAGGAACGAATCGGGGGCGATGCCACTCGAGGCGGCGCGTAAGCCCGCACCGGCGGAACGCCCGCGTAGCCTCGGCCGTACCACCCCGACCCGTAGCCAAACGCGACTCCGCCGTAGCCATAAAAACCGCAGCACGGCGGCGCCACGTAGACGGGGGCAGCGTAGGGAACGGGAGCAGGGTACGGGACCGGAGCCGCATAGGCCACGGCTGGAGGTGGGGGAGGTTCTTCAGCCGGTGGAGCGTACTGCTCCTGCGGAGCCGCATACGCGTTTTCCGGTCCCGTGTCCGGCGCTTGCGTCGGTGGGGGAGGCTGAGGCGCCGACGCACTCGGACGCTGGTACAAGCCATAAGGATCGCGCAGCGGTTCTGGTGCGACGGGAACCTGGATGTCTTCCATCACGCGCAGCGTGACCGCGGTTTCAGCCTTCAGCGTGGGACGCGGCCCGCGGCGCGGCAAATTGATCAGGTCGATAGGCCAGAGAATGGGAATCATCCACAGCACGGTGTCGCGGACGGCGTGACCCTTGCCGAGGATGCGCCCCTGCGCGTCAATTTTGTAGCCCGGAACGTTGACCACCTTGGCATCGAGGGGAACCACGGTGTCGCCGACGTAGAGCCGGTCGAAACTCAGTTCCATCCAGCCCTTGCCGACGAAATGTCCGGGGTCTTTGAATTCAGCGAATTCCCCGCCCAGGTAGCTGCCGTAGGGGAGCATGAAATCGCCGCGCTGGTGCTCAACTTTGCACAGCACGGGATCGCCGATAGCAGTGGTTTTGGAATTGATTCTTCCGTCGCCGGTGGTGCACGACACGAGCGCTCCCGCCGGAATGAGGCGCATGCCGGCATCAGCAAACAGCGGCGGCGCCAGCAGGAGCGAGACAACGACGAGCGAACTGCATTTCATAGGAAAGCCCTCCTCAAGCAAACTCCGTGACCCGGTTCGAACGCATCTCCGCACACACGATGGGCTCACCGAGTTGCAGGCTTCCACTCGGCTGGGAAAAACAATTCAGTACTCCGCTCGGGGGGACTTCAGGATCGAAGTGCAAGCCGGCGCACGTCCCCGGTGCTGCACAGGCTAAGCCTGGCGGCGATCAGGTTGCTGCGACCGCGCACACTGCGATCAATTCCAGCAATTCTGGAGATGCAATGCTGCGACTCGGGAGACGTTCATGAACGCACTGGATTTTGAGTCAAAATCCCCCGAGATAGCAGTTCGAACCCAACGGGGATGCAAAAGTTTTGCGGAATTGAAGAAAAAATTCTTTGCCCGGATGACAAATGGGCGGCGGGTACGTCGCGTGGGCCCGGAACTTCAGCATTCTCCTCCGGCCCGCGTGCAAAAAACAGCTACCAGGAACCCAGATTTTGCCTAATTTTATGGATCTTTTACATTCTTCCGTGCCACAATCGGACATTCGAGCGTCGCACCGCCGGGCCCTCATGTTCTCCTCCACCGGAGGCTTACCGTGGCGCTACCATTTCCTCCCGATTTCGTGCACCGGACCAATCCAGACGGGACCGTAGATTCCATTTGCAGCAGATGCTTCCTTACTGTTGCCAGCGCTATCCGGGAGGGCGATCTGCATCCAGCCGAACGGCTTCACAAGTGCGATCCGTCCCGGGTGAGGGAGCTCAGGAAATCTGTGAAAAGTTCCGATGGGGCCGGAGAGCTGACCGAGCGGGCGCCGGCGAAGCGGACCTTGGCGTCTTAGCCATTGGTCGCGCGGGCCCCGCCGATTGGCGCGCCAGGCTTGTGACAAGATGAACAAGATGAGTTTGATCCTTTTGGGTTCTGGATCGTCCTAGCGACCCGGGTCGTAGTTCAGATTCGGTCCCAGCCAGCGCTCAATTTCAGCCAGGCTCATCTGTTTGCGCGCCGCGTAGTCGGCTGATTGGTCGCGCTCAATCTTGCCCACGTCGAAGTAGCGGCTCTGCGGGTGCGCGAAGTAGAGCCCGCTCACGCTCGATCCCGGCCACATGGCAAACGACTCGGTGAGCTGAATGCCGGTGCGGGTCTCCACGTCGAGCAAGGTCCAGATGGTTCCCTTCTCGGTGTGATCGGGGAAGGCAGGATAGCCCGGCGCAGGCCGGATGCCGCGATATTTTTCCTGAATCAGCTCTTCGTTGCTCAGGTTCTCCTGGCGGCCGTAGCCCCACTCCGCGCGCACGCACTTGTGCAGGCATTCGG
>JASHYS010000394.1 GCA_030042915.1 Acidobacteriaceae bacterium | reverse complement strand
CTGCTTCAACCTGGGAGCCGGGCGTCTGACGGCTTCGACATTGCTCCACGAGTTGAATACCGGTCATTATGCCGACGCCGCTCTGCAGTTGCTTGTGTGGGATCATGCCGCCGGAAAGGTGAGTGAGGGACTGAAGACGCGGCGGGAGGCCGAGTACCGACTTTGGATGGAGGCGGAAACCGCAACCCCGACGGCGGCATAGCTCGGCCCCAGCTTGGGGGCACTGCTCTCAACGTTCCTCGGCGACTTCGAGCCGTTCGTCGGCTTTCAGATAGCCTTTTCGCCGGAACCAGTCTTCCATGGCAGCACGCAGGCGATCGATGGGAACGCGATGACCGGCCTCGAGCACGCCGTCGGCAGCGGGAAAGGTGTCGTCGAAGACCGCTTCATTGGTAAAGTTGCGCATGGCGAAGTTGTCGATCTGGTGGATGGGACAGAGGTGACGCGCGCCGGAGGCATCGACGCGCTGGACAGAAAGACGGCGCACGAACATGGCTTCAACTGTAATAGGAAATCGCGCCTCGCATACCATCTGGGCAGTGGTTTCCTGTAAGATTCCCGTATTTCCGGTTCCCCCGCTTCAGGAGGGCAATCGTGGACGGTGTTGTAACTTTCCGTCTCACATGCAAGCCGGAGAAGGCGGTCGGATTCTACCGCGACACGCTCGGTTTGACCTATTTGCGTGATGACGGCTTTGCGCTGGTGTTTGCTATGCAAGGCGTCTTGTTGCGCGTTGGTAAGATGGCGTCGTTTACGCCCGCTCAAAACACGGTGCTGGGCTGGGAGTCGAAAAACATCGAATCCGACGTGGATGATCTGGTCAAGAAGGGCGTAGTGTTCGAGCGGTACGAGAAGATGGGCCAGGATGCGCGCGGGATCGCCACCTTTCCTAACGGCGACAAAGTGGCCTGGTTCAAAGATCCTGACGGCAATGTGCTATCGCTCTCGCAGCATCTGGCAACGGCAGACGCTGGTCGCTGAGCATCCTGCGCGCACGCTTGCGCCGTCTTAGAGGAAGCGGCTCCGCTGAGGCCGCAGAGGGAGGACTCGAGCCTTGCGATTGATTCTGCATTGGATTCTGAGTGCGCTGGCGTTGCTCGTGGTTTCGCATTTTGTGCCGGGATTTCATGTTCGCGGGCTGGTGCCGGCGCTGATCGCCGCGTTGGTGATCGGGCTGCTGAACGCCACTCTCGGGCTGTTCCTGAAGATCATTACCTTCCCTATCAGCATCATTACGTTCGGGCTTTTCCTGCTCGTGATCAACGGTGTGATGATCCTGCTGGCATCGAGCGTCGTCCCGGGATTCCATGTGGCCGGTTTGCTTCCAGCCTTTTGGGGTGCGGTGGTGCTGGCGCTTCTGGGAATGCTGATTCGGGCCATCGTGAAAGACGCATAGCCGAGCCGCGAGAGCCAATGATGCGCTGTGCCTTACTGTGAAGGGCCGGGCTGAACTTTCAGGTTCGCGGCGGGCGCGCTGGGTTTCTTGCTTGCCTTGGCTTGCGCCTGCGGTTTCTCAGCGGGCTGATTCACTGATGGTCCTGACAGGGTTTGTGGGGTACGGATGGCTCCAGCGCCCGAAAAACCACCTGTCGCCGGCATGCGCGCCGGCATGACGATGACCTTCGCGGGCTTGCCGTGCTGGACGCGGGTATAAACGCCCCACCCGCCGCCAACTACCACAAACACAATGGCCGCGGCGGCCGCAGAGCGCATCCAGCCGCTTTGCCGGCGTATGCTCCAGCGCGAATCTGCCGGCCAAGCCAGCACACGGGCGTTGCGCGGCGCCGCACCAAGGACGGCATGCACGCGATCCTCAAGCCCCTCGGGCGCCGGAAGGCTGGCGATCAGGCGCAAGGTCTCTTCGCCTGACGCGGGGGTCGAATTTGCAGGCAACGAATTATGGGGCGTCAATTTCATCGCAAACTCCTTGCATGGTTCAGCAGGCCGGCCATCAGATTGCGGGCACGAAAGAGGCGGGAACGCACGCTCGATTCCGTGATGCCGAGCACCGATGCGATTTCAACGCTGGAAAGTTCCTCGAAGGCCGAAAGCAGCAGCACCTGGCGCTCCTTGGCCGGCAGTTGCTCCACGCAGGCCAGCACGTGTGCGTGGTGCTGTGCCGCCGCAGCGCTCTCTTCGGCTGAGAGGCCTGTCGAAGGCAGTACCCGCGCCAGCTCGGCCACGTCGTCGGTCTCGGGACGCGTCTTGGCCCGGCGCTTGCGGTCGAGCACGATGTTCCAAACGATGCGGATGAGCCAGACCCGGTGGTCGCGCACTTCGCCGAGCGTATGGCGATGACGCAGCACCCGCAGGAATGCTTCCTGCACCGCATCTTCGGCATCCGCCGGATTGCGGAGAACGGAATAAGCCACGCGGTAGAGAGCACCGGCGTACTCGTCCACCAGAGCCGCAAGCACCTCGTCATCCGCGTGCCGGCGGGCTTCCTCGTTCACCGCACTGGTGGGCATCTCCATCCAACCTGCGCAAATGGCCTGGCCAGCACTCATCACGTACCAGACGCAGGCAGAGAGAAAATTGCTCAGGCTGTTTCAAGCCTGAGCGGCGATTTCGCCGGTTCCCAAGGTAACCGGCATAGGGGCGATCTCGAGCGGAATTCGGCGCCGTCCGGTTCCGGACTCAGCTATTGCTTGGCGGCGAGCTTCTGCCCGGCAATCTGTCCGGCAGCACCGTCCTTGTCCTGGTCTTTCACCTTGGCCCAAATCGAGCGCGCCTGGTCCTGCTTGCCTTCCGCAACGTAGAGATCGGCCAGATCGAGCTGCGCCACGGCCGCCGACACCGTGGCCGATGGCTTGGCGATGATTTGGTTATAGAGGTCGATGGCCTGGCTATCACGGCTCGTCTGATGGTAAAGCCCGGCAAGCGCCAGCTTGGCCAGGTTGGCCAGATTGTGGTCCCAGGAGCGGGATGCGGCAAGCAAGTTTGTCTCGGCGTCGCCGTTCTGGCCCAGTTCTTCAAACGTAATTCCCGCAAAATAACGCGCCTCGGTACCTTCGGGCAGCCAGCCGTAATCGTGCGCGATGGCGACGAACTCGCGGTTGGCTTCCTTGGCGCGATCGGCCGCGGAAGAATATACACCCGCTTCCGGCGGTGCGCCCGGAATGGCCAGCGGTGTGCTATACACATCCATTGCCCGGCCCAGTGCCAGACTGGCAGCAGAGGAGCGAAGGCTCCAGTAAACCAGTCCGCCCGCCAGCAGAATCACGACGACTGCGGCGCCAATTGCCCAGCGCACTACGCCGGTGCGATGGCCGCTCACCCAGCTCACGCTGCTGGCTGTGGCCTGGGCAAATTTGTCTTTTTTCAGGGCGTGACGGGTTCGCGTATCCACGGGCGGTTCGATTTCCTTCGCTGATTGACTTGCAGGCGGGTCAGAACGGATGAGTGAGGCGCCACTGCAACCTGACTAGTGTATCAGCGCGGTTTGCGCAGCCGCAACCAGCGCTGCGCGGAGCCAGCGACGAACGCGCCTTGCCCGCATGCCCCTGGAACGATAGGCTTAAACCATGTACGAGGACTTCCACGTGACGGACCGCTGGAGCGGCGAAGACCTGCATTGCTGCTGGAAGGCCACTATGGTGGCGATCGCCACGCGCCACGCCGACGCGGTCGATGTGCGGTTTGAAGTCAATAGCCGTCCTATGTGGATTGCTCTGCCCTGCACCGCGTGGGTTGAGCAGAAGAGGCGCACGGGAAAGGTGATTACCGACCAGTTGGCGGTGCAGATCGCCGGCCGCTACATGAAGCAGTTGATCGAGGAAGGCTTCGATTTCCGCCGCGAAGTCTACACCATGACCGTGGCCGAAGTTCTCGCTCATCTTGACGGCGTGGTGGACGAAGCCAGGGCGCAGGGTGCGATGCCGGTGCTGCCCGCCGGAGCCTAGCAATCCGTCTAACAAAGCGGCGCAATCGAATCACTCCCTCATGAACCGCAAGCTCACCTTCTCTCTTCTCGCTGCCAGTCTCGTTGCCGGGACACTGGCATCCGTTGCGCAGTCGGGCGGCCCTGCCTCGAACGCGCCGCTGCCCAACGCCAGCCAGCTGCTGCAACGGGCTATCGCCAATGAGCGCAAGCTTGCTGACGAACGTGAGAAGTACGATTGCCACATCACCGACCACACCGTGGAGACCGACGGCAAGGGCAACACGAAAAAGGACACGACCGAAGTTTCCGATCTCTTTTATGTGAACGGAATCCCCATCGTACGCACCCTTCAGAAGAACGGCAAAGACCTTTCGCCCGACGAGACGCGCAAGCAGGATGAACGCGTGATGAAGGAAACGCTGAAGTATAGCAACCAGGCGACCGCGCAGAAGGAAGAGAACAAGGACGACCAGGAGCTGGAAGACTTTATGGAAGCCATGATGCTCGCCAACGGGCATAAGCAGCAGGTAAACGGCCGCAGCGTGCTCTTTTACGACATCGTGCCCAATCCGCGCTTCCAGGCCAAAAACCTGAACCAGCGCGTGGCGCAGGTGATGCAGGGGACGGTTTCGATCGACGAGCAAACCGGCGAGCTCATCGATATCAACGTGAAATCGGTGCAGGATCTAAAAATTGGCGGGGGGCTGATTGCCAATCTGCACAAGGGCGCCTGGCTGCACATCCACAATGAGCCTCAACCCGACGGCGTTTGGCTCACCGACCTCGCCGAGGGCTCCGGCGACGCGCGCGCGGCCCTGTTCTTCCATCCCTATATACGCTTTAA
>JASHYS010000044.1 GCA_030042915.1 Acidobacteriaceae bacterium | reverse complement strand
ATCGTTGCCGAAATCAAAAACCCCAAGGCGCTTCCGGATGCACGCAAGATTGCCACCGCTGTCCGAAATTATCTCAACGTTGAAGTGGCGATGATTTCCTTTATCGCGCCTCGTGCCATACCTAGAACCAGTTCCGGCAAGATCATGCGCCAAAAGGCCAAACAGATGTGGCTGGCGGGCGAGTTTAACGTTCTCTCGGAGTTTTCGCGGGAGAAGGAGGCCGTGGCGCCAGGGCACTGTTCCAAGACGCAAACTTCTTTCGACGCCCTGAAAGCCAGGTATAACCTGACCGGCCAAGAGTCCTACAACCTGGTCGAAGCGGGACTCGATTCACTTGACCTTGTCGTGTTCATGCACGAGCTGAAAGAGCTTTTGAAGGATAAGGGCGCCGAAATGCTCGCGCGGCAGGTAGACATCGGAGTGATTCAGCGAGTGAGCGTGGCCGAACTGTTTCAATTGGCCGAACAGTTGGAAAGTGCTCCCGAGGAAGCGCTGACCGTGCTGCGTCATTCTCTGGCGGTCTTCCGTGAAGAGCAACGCGCGGCAGAAAAGCAGCTGATGAACAGTGACAGAAAGCTCATCTTCGCGCCTCCAGAGCCTGCACCGGTGCCCGCGATTCCCGTGCTCAAACACGTGCTCCTTACTGGTGGCACCGGATTCATTGGACCATTCCTGATGAAAAGCCTGCTGGAACAGACGCGGGCCAAGATCTATGTTCTAGTCAGGGCTTCCGACGAAGTGCAGGGCAAGCAAAGATTGACTGCGGCGATGGAATCGATGGGGCCGTGCAGTCCCGGGCTGATGGCCATGTTTGAAGCCCGCGTGATTCCCATCTGCGGCGACCTGGGGCAGGCAAAACTGGGCCTGACACAGGACGCATGGGATTTCCTGGCCAATGAAATAGACACGGTGTTCCACAACGGCGCAACCGTGAACTATTTGTTCAACTACGACCGGATGCGGGAAGCCAACGTGCTTGGAACCAACGAAGTCTTGCGGCTGGCATTCGAAGGGCGGCCCAAGTCGCTGAATTACGTCTCAACCACGTTCGTATTTGGCTGGGCGGTCAAAAGTGTGCTGTATGAAACCGACCAGAACCAGGACATGGAGCTTCTCGATTTCGGATACAGCCAGTCAAAGTGGGTCGCCGAGCAGGTGGTCGATGACGCGCGCAGCAAGGGGCTTTCCGTGAGAATCTTCAGGCCGGCGCTGGTGAGCCCCTCGGTTGCGGGCGGTGGCAACAACTTCGATATCGCGGTTCGCCTGGTGGCGTTCATGGTGAATCACGGCATCGGCGTGGATGCCTTGAACCAGGTGAGTTTTGTGCCCGCCGACATTGCAGCCAACAACATTGTCGCCATTTCCACCACCCCCGGAACGGCGAACAAAACCTATCATGTTGTCCGCGACGATTACGCGAACATGATGGATATTACGCGGCTGATTACCGAGGCGACTGGGCGCCAATTCGAGATATTCACGGTCAAGGATTTTGTTCCCGAGCTGATCAGGAGATGCCGGAAGGAAGACCTTCTTTTTCCGTTACTCGATTTTCTGGTGGGTTCAGTGGACAACATCACCGCGATGGAGTTCAAACGCTACGACAGTACCGCGTATCAGGAAGCGCGGAACGCCTCGGAGTGGGGTAAACCTGACCCGTCGCTCGAAGATACGGTCAACGGCATCCTCAGGTTTATGCACCGCAAGGGGATCATTTCAGTAGAGGCTCGTGAGGCCAAAGTTGCACCCGCGCCGGTGGTGAATGGGGCTTGGAATGGCCGAAAGAGTAAGACGGAATCACCATCCGTGACCGCGGTTTAGATACCCGCCTCTAAAGCCGCGCCGCTTGAATTAGGGCATATTCAGCAGCCTGAAGGCGGTTGCTCCCCCTCCGTTCTCTAGCAGAAATCGCCGCAAGGAAGGCGTGTGAGCGGGCGCCCCAAAAGCTCCAAATTCCACTAAAGAAATCGAATTCCCCTTAACGGTTGGCGATCTGGTCTGACATGATGGATTTCATGCAGGCGCGCCGTTTGTGGGTGGCCGGAACCGTCCTGGTCGCGGTTCTTGCGCTTCTTCCATTCTCCTTTCACGCCGAACGCTATCTTGAGACGGGAACCCGCGTCGAGGGCAGCCAGGCGGAAACGGTCAACCAGGAGCTGAGCAGCCGTTTTCATTCACCATTCGCCGACGAGGTGGTGTTGGTGGTTGAGGGCCTGCCGCCGGCCGATTCGGATGACGGCGAGCAGGCACTGACCACCATTGTGTCGGCACTGAAAGACGAGCTGGGCGTTTCTGGAATCGTTTCCTACCTGGATTTGCAGGATTCACTTTTCCTTGGCAAGGGTGGTGGAACGTTTGTTCTCATTGGCTTGGAGCCGAGCAGGGGTCCGGTGGAATCGCTCGTTCCTGAGCTTCATGAGCGAGCACGCTCTCTTGAGAATCAGTTGCGGAGCCGATATCCCGCGGTAAAGCTCGAACTGACGGGAGAGACTCCGCTCAATTTCGATATTCGCAAGGCGAGCGCCGACGAAGTAGCACACAGCGAGAGCCTGGCGATTCCCGGCACCCTGGCACTTTTGCTACTGGCATTCGGCAGCTTGATCGCTGCCCTCATTCCATTAGCGGTGGGCGAACTCGCCATCGCTGCAACTTTGGCGATTACCGGGTTCCTGGCTTCGCGCTTTCACTTGTCGATTCTGGTTGAAAATCTTGCCACCATGCTTGGGTTGGGGTTGGGGATCGACTACGCGCTCCTCATGGTGAGCCGTTTCAGAGAGGCGCTCTCCTCCGGCTGCGACGGACCTGCGGCCTCGGTAGCCGCAGCGCGCCAGGCCGGGCATACCCTCTTGATTTCGGCCTCCACGGTCGGCATCGGATTTCTGGCCCTCCTGACGGTCCCCATCAGCGAAATTCGGTCCATCGGCGTGGCCGGGTTCCTGGTGGCGGGAATGTGCGTGTTGCTGGCAAATGCCGTGGTGCCGGCAGCACTGGCGCTGCTCGGTCACAGAATCGATACTGGCCGGCTGCCTTTCAAGCCCAGGCTGGACGCGCAATGGGCCGCGCGTACAGGAGATCGCTGGAGGCGATGGGGAATGGTGGTTGTTGCCCACCCCTGGCCGGCGCTTTTTCTGGCCGGCGCTCCCTTGCTTTTGCTGGCCTGGCAAGCCACGCGGCTCGACACCAGCCTTCC
This sequence comes from Acidobacteriaceae bacterium, assembly GCA_030042915.1. The sequence continues at coordinate 8,074 of JASHYS010000044.1, read as the reverse complement.
GCGAGGGAATTGGCTTCCGCAGGCTGCGGAATCGGTGCATGCGCTCAACGTTCTTCAGCAAATGGATCGGAACGGCGTGGTTGAATCGTTGCGCATCGTTGTCGAGCTGCCCGATTCAATTACGCAAAGTGACGCGGGATGGGCTGCGATCGATCGCTTCTCGCAGCGGCTGGCGAGCGACCCTCGCTGTTACCGCGCCATTTCAATCACGACCCTGGCGGATGGCAACCGCGACGCTGTGGACGAACTGTCGCCGGAGATTCGCCGTTCATTTGTGAGCGGCGATGGACGCGCCGCGCTGATTGAGGTGTTACCGGCTTCTTCAGTTTCGTTGCGGGGTCAAGTGAATTGGGTGAGGGAGCTGAGGAAGACCGGCGCGCCTGCCCTGACTGGAGTGCCCGACGCGACGCTGCTCATTGGCGGCATTCCGGCGCTGAACGCCGATTATCAGACGATAATCAACCGCCGCTTTGGGCCGGTGATGGCGATGGTGGTGCTGGGAACTTTGCTGGCGCTTCTGTGCGGCTTCCGATCGCTTGTTGCTCCCGTAAAGGCCATCGCGCTGAACCTGCTTTCGGTCGCCGCCTCCTTTGGAGTGTTGGTGCTGGTTTTCCAAGACGGACACGGGAGCCGATTCTTCGGCGTGTACGCGGCGACGGGAAGCGTGTTTCCGCTGGTTCCCATCGTCGCCTTTGCCATTGTCTTCGGTCTCAGTATGGACTACGAAGTATTTTTGGTCGCGCGCGTTCTCGAAGCCAGGAGAAGCGGAATGAGTGAAATGGACTCAGTTCCCGAGGGGCTGGCCCGAACCGCCGGCTTGATTACGAGCGCCGCTGCCATCATGATCGTGGTCTTCGCGGCATTCACTTTCGGAGACTTTCTGGTGGTGAAAATGATCGGCTTTACTTTGGCGGTGGCTGTCCTGATTGACGCGACACTGGTTCGAATTGTGATTGGCCCCGCTCTGCTTCGCATTGCCGGCGATTGGAACTGGTGGCCCGGCGGACTGGCCACAAGGCCCAGCAAAGCCATCAAGGCAAATCACGAATGACGTTTCAGCCGGTTCGGTTCGGAAGCCGGGATCTCGGATACACCAATCCCTAATCCGCTTTAACGGGAAAGCAGCCACTGCAAAAGCCGGTCCTTCATGGTGGTAAAGGGCGGGTAGCGCACGTCGAGATCGGCAAGCATCGATCGGCGCACGACCGCCTTGGGGTGGGAAAAGGCGTCAAACGTGTAGCGGCCGTGAAACGTGCCCATCCCGCTGTTGCCTACTCCTCCAAACGGAAGCCCGGGCACAATCTGGTTGACGAGCACGTCGTTCACCACCACGCTCCCCGAACTCATTTCATCAATCACGCGCTGCTGCAACCGGCGATCGCCGGTGAACAGGTAGAGCGCCAGCGGCTTGGGCCGCTTCTTGACAAAAGCGAGCGCTTCTTCGATTCCGTCGTACCCGACCACGGGCAGAATGGGGCCGAAGACTTCCTCCTCGAGAATGGCGGCATCGCTGGGCAAATCGGTGATCACCGTGGGCGCAATATACAAATCATCCTCATCCGTTTGGCCCCCGATCGCTATCCTGCCTTCGCGCATGAGCGCCAGCAGCCGGGCAAAATGACGACGATTCACAATGCGCCCAAAGGACTCGCTACGTCGCGGATCCGGCCCGTAAAAGCGCGTTATTGCCCGCTTCAGCGCCTCAATCAAAGGCAGGCGCAGCGGTTCCGGCGCCAGAAGATAATCGGGAGCCACACAAAGCTGGCCGGCATTCATAAAGCGGCCCCAGGCAATTCGCCGCGCCGTCACCTCGAGCGGAGAATCCTCTGCAACGATGGCAGGATTCTTACCGCCAAGTTCGAGGGTGACCGGCGTCAAATTGGCCGCCGCTGCTGTCAACACCATCCGGCCTACGCGGCTTTGGCCGGTGAAGAAGATCTTGTCAAAGCGAAATGCGAACAACCTTGACGCCGTTTCCGGCCCGCCCTCCATCACAATGACGGCCTGCGGATCGACATACTGTTCCAGGTGCCTGGCCATCAGGGACGCTGAACGCGGCGCAACCTCAGATAACTTGACCACGGCCGCGTTGCCGGCCGCCAGCGCACCCGCGAGGGGAATGAGAATCTGCTGGAAGGGGTAGTTCCAGGTGCCCAGAATCAGCGCGAGCCCAAACGGCTCCTGCTGAATCCAGCTCCTTCCGGGCTGCGCGGCAAGCGGGGTGTGCACGGGGCGGGGTCGCAACCATTTCCGCAAATTCCGCCGCATCAATTGGATCTCTGACCGGACCATCAGGACGTCGGCAATTCGGGCCTCGGCGGGACACCGGCCGAGATCTGCCTTCAATGCATCAAGCATCGCCGTTTCATGATCTGCCACAAAACGCAGCAGCCCCTCAAGCTGCGCCCGGCGCCACGAAAGTTGGCGAGAGACGCCCTCGTCGACGGCTCTTCGCAATGCCTCCAGGCGGCACTGGGGGAAAGCCGTATCCGGGATGCCGTTTCGGTCGTTTTCCATCCGTTCCCCGCATTCATCTTCGCGGTTCTTGCGGGCAGCCGTCCAGTGATGAATCGGCGAGGGGGAGCGGCGACCCGGCCGGCACAGGGTCGGCAGTTCTGTCCTGCTTTCGCGAAGCTCTTATTAGGAAAGTGAGAGTGGAAATGGTCGGGACGGGCAGATTTGAACTGCCGACCCCTCGCACCCCAAGCGAGTGCTCTACCAGGCTGAGCCACGTCCCGACTGAACGCCAACCGGCCCGCTAGTGCAGGACGGTGATGGGGTCAATGCATAGTTTACACCGCCTCGCGCCCCTCACGATCGAATCGCATTCTCGCTCCGATTCACGATCTCGTCGGCAATGGCCAGGGCGGCCGTGGCCGCCGGGCTGGGCGCATTGAGGATGTGCAGCGCGCCCGCGCGAGCCGCAAATTGGAAGTCCTGCAGCAAGTCGCCATCGTGCGAAAGCGCCTGGGCACGCACGCCGCAGCCTCCTTCCATCAGGTCTTCCATCTGCACCTCGGGCACCAGCCGCTGCAGCGACCGGCAGAAGACTTTCTTGCTGTAGCGATGCTTCAACTCCTCCCAGCACATGGCGCGATGGCGGAGCAAAAACCTCCAAAATCCGGGGTAGGCGAGCGACTCTGCTGTGTCGCGCAGCGAGAAGTCGCCGCGCCTGTAGCCCTCGCGCGCCAGCGCCATCGACGCGTTCGGCCCGCACTCCACGCCTCCGCGAATGAGGCGCATGAAATGCACGCCGAGGAAGGGAAACGTCGGGTCGGGCACGGGATAAATCAGGTTTTTGACCAGGAACCGCTGCTCCGGCTTGAGCAGGTAGAACTCGCCGCGGAAAGGAACAATCTTGGTTCCGTCGCGCACGCCGGCCAACCGCGCCACGCGGTCGCATTGGAGGCCCGCGCAGTTGATCACGAATTCCGCTTCGTACGCTCCGCTGCGGGTTTCGATCGCCCAGTTGGCGCTCCGGCTGAGCCGCGTCACCTCCGAGTGGAACCGAATCTCGCCGCCGCGCGCGCCGATTTCTCTCACCAGGACCGCACACACTGCGGCGAAATCCACAATCCCTTCCTGCGGAACGCGGATGCCCGCCACGCCTCGCGCGTGGGGCTCGTATTCGCGAATCTGCTCGGGCGAGAGCAATTGCAGGCCCTCCACGCCATTGGCTGTGCCGCGTTCGAACAACGCGTGAAGGCGCGGAATCTGCTCTGCCTCGGTGGCTACGACGGTCTTGCCGCAAATCTCGTGCGCTATGCCGTGTTCCTGGCAGAATTCAATCATCCGGCGGTGCCCCTCAACCGCGAGGCGAGCCTTCGTCGATCCAGGCTTGTAATAGAGCCCGCAATGCAGCACGCCGCTGTTATGTCCGGTCTGGTGCCGGCCCGGGCCATCTTCTTTTTCGAGCAGCAGCACGCGCGTGTCCGGATGCCGAGCCAGCAGCCGGTAAGCCGTCGCCAGCCCGACAATCCCGCCGCCGATGATTGCGATTTTCGTCTGCAATGCTGCCCAACCGTCCCGCCGCTACCCATCCTACGCCTGCGTGCAGCGCCGCAGCGCCGTGCGCACTCCACGCTTCGCCTGTTATCGTTGACCTTTGCTCTGCAGGAGCTGCGAAATCATCCATGCCTCATTCTGTGGTGAAATTCGGTACCGACGGCTGGCGCGGCGTAATCGCCGACGATTTCACCTTCGCCAACGTGCATGCTGCCGCCGAAGCCATCGCCGCCTATGTCCATGCGCAGGAAGATCCGAAGAAGGGCCTCTGTATCGCGTACGACACGCGCTTCGGTTCGAAAGCGTTCGCCCGCACGTGCGCTGAAGTGGCCGCGGCTACCGGCATCCCGGTTCTGTTCGCCAACGCCATTACGCCCACCCCCGCACTCAGCTATGGCGTGCGCGAGCGCGGCGCCGCGGGCGGCATCATGATCACCTCGTCGCACAATCCCGCGCAGTGGAACGGCGTGAAGTACAAGGCCTGGTATGGTGGCTCGGGCAAACCCTCCATTATGACGGCCATCGAGTCGTATCTCGGCAAGCCTGCGGCGCGCGCCTCGCGGGCTGCGCAGATTACCGAGGTCGACTTTTTGCCTTCGTACCTTAGGGCCATCGAGAGCTTCGCGGATCTCGCCCTGATCGCCCGCTCCGGCAAAAAGTTCTGCATTGATTCTATGTACGGCGCGGGCAGCACGATTCTTTCCGACATCTTCAACCGCATCGGCGTGGCCAACATCCCCATCCGCTCCAATCCCGATCCGCTTTTTCCCGGCATCAATCCCGAGCCCATTGAGCCGCACATCCGCGCGCTGGGCGAAGCTGTGGTCGCGAACCATTGCGACGCAGGCCTGTGCACCGACGGCGACGCCGATCGCGTGGGCGCCACTGACGAGCACGGCAACTTCGTCGATCCGCACAAGATTTATTCCGTGCTGCTCGAATGGGTGCTCGAACGCAAGAGCTGGCCGGGCGCAGTCACGCGCGCTTTCAACACCACCAAAATGCTCGACCGCATCGCGAAAAAACATGGCCGCGAGCTGATCGAGCACGGCATCGGCTTCAAATTTATCTGCGATCTGATGCTGGAGCGCGAAGTCGTGATGGGCGGCGAGGAGTCGGGCGGCATTGGTTTCCAGCGGCACTTGCCCGAGCGCGACGGCCTGCTGAATTGTTTGCTGCTGGCCAACGTGATGGCCGAAGAGGGCAAGACGCTCGGCCAGCTTGTGGCCGCGCTGCAGGCCGAGTACGGCGAGCATCAATACGGTCGCGTCGATCTGCACATTCCCGACGAGGTCAAGAATGCCGCCATTGTCCGCGCCCGCGCGCTCCCCGTCGGCGATCCCGTCTTCGCCGGCATGCGTGTCCTGCGCACGGAAACTCTGGACGGCGTCAAGCTCTATCTCGATAATCCGGAAGCGGAGAAAAAGCCCAACGCCGCGGAAACCTGGCTGCTGCTGCGCGCCAGCGGCACCGAGCCGCTGCTACGCATTTACACCGAATCGTGCTCGAAGGAATCCGTCGCTAGGCTGCTTGATTCCGCGAGCAAGTTCGCGCTGGGGAACTCGTAGCCGCCGAGCCCGACCCCAAGCTGCTACGCGATCACCGCGACCTTGGCTCGCTTGCCCAGCCGCACCGTCAGGCGTGCGGGCAGCGCTACCGGAATCATCAGGCCGTCGATCACGTCTCCATCCACGCGAACCGCTTTCTCGCCGATCTTGCGGTTGGCTTCCGCGCCGCTCGCCGCCAATCCCATCGCTACCAGAAGTTTCGGCAGGCGAATCTGCTTCGCGCCATCCGGCCCAGCCACGTCGGCGAAGGCAACCGCAATCTCCTCGAGATCTTCCGCGGTCTCTTTCTGCTGGAACATCCTCGCCCAGTTTTCGTCTGCGCTCAGCGCCGCCGCCTCGCCGTGGAAACCGGCCGTAATGGTCCGCGCCAGCCGTTTCTTCACTTCCATCGGATGTGCGCGGCCCGCGGCCACATCGGCCCGCAGCGCCTCAATTTCTCTCTTCCTCAGATCCGTCAGCAGCAGAAAATACTTCCACATCAGCTCGTCGCTGATGCTCATCAGCTTGCCGTACATTTCGCTGGCCGGCTCGTTGATGCCGATGGCATTGCCCAGCGACTTCGACATCTTCTGCACGCCGTCCAACCCCTCGAGAATCGGCGTCATCACCACGATCTGCGGTTTCTGCCCGTAGTGCCGCTGCAGCTCGCGACCGCATAGCAGATTAAATTTTTGATCGGTGCCGCCCAGCTCCACGTCGCATTCGAGGGCCACCGAATCGTACCCCTGCATTACGGGATACAGTAGCTCGTGCAGGCTGATGGGCTGCTCTTCCTGAAAACGCTTGTGAAACTCGTCGCGTTCCAGCATTTGGCTCACCGTGAAGTGCGCCGTCAGCCGCACCGTGTCTTCGTAGCCCAGCTTGCCGAGCCACTCGCTGTTGTAGCGCACTTCGGTCGCTTTCTCGTCGAGGATGCGGAATACCTGCTGCTTGTAGGTCTCGGCGTTTTTGTCGATCTCGGCCCGAGTGAGCGGCTTGCGCGTTACGTTGCGGCCTGACGGGTCGCCGATGAGCGACGTGAAGTCGCCGATAAGAAAAATCACCGTGTGCCCGAGCTGCTGAAAATGCCGCAGCTTGCGCATCAGCACGGTGTGCCCCAGGTGCAGGTCGGGCGCGGTGGGATCGAACCCCGCCTTTACGCGCAGCGGCCGTCCCGTTTTGCGGCCTTCTTCCAGGCGCTCGCGCAAATCGGAAACGCGAATAATCTCCGCCGCCCCCTTTTCGAGCAGATCCATCTGCTCGTCTACCGGCAAAAATGCGTTCATCTTGTGTTTCAGTATAAATTCCGGCGCTTTTGCGCCTGTAGCTCACAGCGTGCAGCCAAAACAGCCAGTAGCCAATCATCTGCCGGCTGCTCTAAAAGGCTATTCCCGCCCACTTCGTCGCTTCGGCCAGCCCCCGCTCAGCGCGTTGCGCCTCCTGCTCCAGTTGCGCAACGCGAAAGCGCAGCCTCTGGTTTTCCACGAGCAGTTCGCCCACCAGCATTTGCAGCGGTTCGCGCTCGTCTTTAGCCGGCCGGACCTCAGCGCCCGCCTGATTTACCATCTCGCGAGCTTCGGCTCTCTTCTCCATCGTCTCCATCACAATCTGCATACCTTTCGTGGCCGATGACTTGCGGGGTGATCATCCGAGCTCTGCTTTGGGGCAGGGCCTCGTCAGGCGCGCTAACTCCGCTAGCCCCGCTGCTCTTCTTACGCCTCGTCAATCGCCCGGGCTGCTGCATCAATGGCTTCGGCAATCTTGCTCACCTGGTCGGAGTTCAAATCGCCGCGCCCCACGCGCATCCGCAGTGCGTAGCGCAGATTCATCATGGCGCGCATGATCTGCGGCGAACGCCCGCGCCCGAACACTCTGCGCGCCTGCTCCATCCGTCCAAAGATGGCCTTCACAGCGACGCTGTTGGCCTTCAGATACTCCTTGCCTTGCTCGGTTGCTGCGTACATCTTCTTGTTGCCGTCAGTGGCCGAAACCATGGCCAGCCCCTCTTCTTCCAGCAGCGTCAGAGTGGGGTACACCACTCCCGGGCTCGGCGCATAGCCGCCCGAGAGCCGCTCTTCGATGGCCTTCATGATTTCGTAGCCATAGCTCGGCTTCTCGGCGATCAGCTGCAGAATCACCAGGCGCAGTTGACCGCTGTCGAAAAAGCGCTCGCGTCCGCCGAATCCGTGCTCAAATCCCTCCCAGCGGCCGAACCCGCCGTGGCGATGGCGATGCCGCTCTTCACTGCCGCATTGCCCGCCGTGTTCCCTGTGCATTTCTTTCCAATATCCAAACATTGTTGTTTCTCCTTCGTTTTCTTAGATATATCTTTCGATGCATCCAAGATATATCTCAAGATATATCTCAAGATATATCTAAAATAGCTCGCTGTCAAGCGCAGTTTTCGCAATTTTCGTGATTTTTTGCGGCTGGTCGCCGCCGGGCCCATGCGAGTGCCACTCGCGCCGCTGATTGCGGCTAACGCAGCACCGCTGCCCCTTGGCTATAATCAAGTTCATGCA
>JASHYS010000393.1 GCA_030042915.1 Acidobacteriaceae bacterium | reverse complement strand
CCGAACTGCGCCTTGCCGCCCAGCGGCTGTTGCGTAATGAGCGAGTACGGGCCGATAGAGCGCGCGTGGATCTTGTCGTCGACCAGGTGCGACAGCTTGAGCATGTAGATATAGCCCACCGTGACCGGCTGCTCGAACTGCTCGCCTGTCATGCCGTCGTAGAGCAAGGTCTTGCCTGACTCCGGCAGGCCTGCAGCCTTCAACAGCGCCTTGATCTCGTCTTCACGTGCGCCGTCGAATACCGCGGTGCCGAACCAGATTCCCCTCTCCATGCCCGATGCCACGCGCAGCAGCTTTTCGTCGTCCAGATCCATCAGCTGCCGCAGCGTCGCGGTGCCTGCAAATTCCTTCTTGAGCAGTTCGCGCACGTACGGGGCGTCGGAGTTGGCGCGCACCAGGGCGGCGATCCTCTTGCCCAGGTCGTGCGCGGCCCAGCCCAGATGCGTTTCCAGAATCTGGCCCACGTTCATTCGCGAGGGCACGCCCAGGGGGTTGAGCACGATCTCCACTGGCGTTCCGTCAGGCAGATACGGCATGTCTTCTTCAGGAAGAATGCGCGCGATCACGCCCTTGTTGCCGTGGCGGCCGGCCATCTTGTCGCCCACGCTGAGCTTGCGCTTCATGGCCACGTAGACCTTCACCAGCTTGATCACGCCCGGAGGCAGCTCGTCGCCCTTCTGCAGCTTGGCCACTTTCTCGTTGGTGATCTTGCGCAGCACTTCGATCTGCCGCGACGTCATCTCCTCGATTTCGTCGATCTGCTCGTTCACCCGCGGATCCTTGTCGGCATAGCGGATGCGCTTGAGGTTCTTGGTGGAGATGCGCTCGATGGTGTCGCGGTCCAAAATCGCACCTTTGGTCAACAGCCGCTTATTGGTGCGCTCGTCGTGCAAGTCGGCAAGCACTTCCTTGCCGCCCAGGATCGCTTCCAGGCGTTTCAGCCGTTCGTCGGTCAGAATGCGGATTTCGTCGCCCAGGTTCTTCTCGAGCTTGGCCACGTACTCGGCTTCAATCTGCTTGGCGCGCTCGTCCTTCTCCTGGCCCTTGCGGCTGAAAATCCTGACATCGACCACCGTGCCTTCGATACCCGGAGGGCAGGTGAGCGAAGCGTCGCGCACGTCGCCGGCCTTTTCGCCGAAGATGGCACGCAGCAGTTTTTCCTCGGGCGTAAGCTGCGTCTCTCCCTTGGGAGTAACCTTGCCAACCAGGATGTCGCCATGCCCGATCTGGGCGCCGATGCGGATCACGCCGCTCTCATCCAGATCGCGGAGCGCATGCTCGCTGACGTTGGGAATATCGCGCGTGATCTCCTCAGGCCCCAATTTGGTGTCGCGCGCCTCGATCTCGAACTCCTCGATGTGCACGCTGGTGTAGTAGTCCTCCTTGACCAGCGACTCGCTGATCAGGATCGCGTCTTCGAAGTTGTACCCGCGCCAGGGCATGAAGGCCACCAGCACGTTGCGTCCCAGCGCCAGCTCGCCCTGCTCGGTGCACGGCCCGTCGGCAATCACCTGGCCCTTCACTACGCGATCGCCCTCGCGCACCACCGGCTTCTGGTTGATGCAGGTGTTCTGGTTAGAGCGCTTGAATTTGATGAGCTGGTAGATGTCCGATCCCACCTCGCGCGAAAGCTGCGTGGGATGGTGCTCGCCTTCGACGCGCACGATAATGCGCTCCGAGTCCACCGAATCCACAATGCCATTGCGCTTGGCCAGAATCACGGCGCCGGAGTCGCGCGCGGTGACGCCCTCCATGCCCGTGCCCACCAGCGGCGCCTCGGCCGCCAGCAGCGGAACCGATTGCCTTTGCATGTTGGCGCCCATCAACGCGCGGTTGGCGTCGTCGTGCTCGAGGAAGGGCACCAGCGACGCTGCCACCGACACCAGTTGCTTGGGACTCACGTCGATATAGTCCACTTCGGCGCGGTTTACCAGCACGAAGTTTCCCTGCCGGCGCGCATTCACCAGGTCTTCGGTGATGTGGCCGCTGTCATCGAAGTCGATGTTGGCCTGCGCGATGGTGTGCCGGTCTTCTTCCCACGCAGAAAGATAGAAGCTGTAGGGAATCCAGTCGATGGTACGCTTGCCCGCTTTCTTCAATTGCCCGTTCAGCTTCTGCGCTTCTTCTTTCTCAATGTGATCGCCCACGCGCAGCCCGCTTTCGCCGGCGTTGACGATTTCGACGAAGTCAAGAATCTTCGAGTCTTTCACCTTGCGGTAAGGGGACTCGATGAATCCGTACTCGTTGATGCGCGCAAAGCAGCTCAGCGAGCTGATGAGGCCGATGTTCGGGCCTTCCGGGGTCTCGATGGGGCAGATGCGGCCGTAGTGCGTGGGATGCACGTCGCGCACTTCAAACCCGGCGCGCTCGCGCGACAATCCGCCCGGCCCCAGGGCCGAAAGACGGCGCTTGTGCGTGATCTCAGACAGCGGATTGGTCTGATCCATGAACTGCGACAGCTGCGAGGAACCGAAGAACTCGCGGATGGCCGCCATCACCGGCTTGGCGTTGATGAGGTCGTGCGGCATGGCGGTGTTCAGCTCCTGGTACACGCTCATCTTTTCCTTGATGGCGCGCTCCATGCGCACCAGACCGATGCGGAACTGGTTTTCCATCAGCTCGCCCACTGCGCGCACGCGGCGGTTACCCAGGTGATCGATATCATCGACCACGCCGATGTTTTTGCGCAGCTTGAGCAGATAGCGGATGGTCGAATAGAAATCCTCAGGCGTCAAGGTGCGATGATCCAGCGGCGTGGCCTCTTGATTCTCGTAGAGCTTGATGTTGAACTTCAGCCGCCCCACGCGCGAGAAGTCGTACTTGCGGGGATCGAAGAACATGCCTTCGAAGAGCGCCGTGGCCGTATCCAGCGTGGGAGGATCGCCGGGACGGAGTTTCCGGTAGATCTCGACCAGCGCCTCTTCAGGCTTGTGTACTGAGTCGCGCTTCAGGGTATTGGAGATGATGTTGCCCACGTCGTCGCGGTCGGGGAAGAACACCTCGAAGCTGGCGGCGCTGGAAGCCAGGATCTTGTGCAGACGGTCAGCCGTCAGCTCCACATTGGCCTCTACGATCACTTCGCCGGTCGAGGTGTCCACAACGTCTGATCCGGTCATGGCGCCGTCCAACTCGGCAGCCTCGACTTCCACCCGATTGATGTGCGCTGCGCGCAGCGCCTTGAGCGCATGGGGCGTGATCTTGCGGCCCGAGTGCGCAATCTCCTCGCTGCCGTGCCGGATTCCGTGGGCGGGCTTGACGCCCACCAGGTGCGTGCCTTTGTTGGCTTCCTGCGGCACCTCCCACTGGAGCTTGCCGTCGGCGATGTGCAGGCGGTCGACGGTGTAGAAGGTCTTGAGGATCTCTTCATCAGAGCGCAATCCCAGCGCGCGCAGAAAGATTGTGCCCAGGAACTTGCGTTTGCGGTCGATGCGCACGTAGAGGGTGTTCTTCTGGTCGTACTCGAATTCCACCCACGAACCGCGGTAGGGAATGATCTTGCCCAGGAAATAGGTGCGGTTGTTCGCCGTTTCAAAGAACACGCCGGGCGAGCGGTGCAGCTGGGAAACAATCACGCGCTCGGTACCGTTGACGATAAATGTGCCGTTGGGCGTCATCAGCGGAATGTCGCCGAAAAACACCTCCTGTTCCTTGATGTCGCGGATGGTCTTGTTGCCAGTCTCCGGGTCCTTGTCGTAGATGGTCAGCCGGACGGTCACTTTCAGCGGCGCCGAGAAGGTCATGCCCCGCTCTTCGCACTCCTGCTGGTCGTACTTCAACTGCAGGCTTACCGGGTCGCCGCACTTGTTGCAGAAGTCGGGCGTGTTCTTGTTGTAGGTTCCGCACTTCTGGCAGAGCACATCGCTGGGCAGGAAGGGGTCAGTAATGACCATGGCGCCGCAATGTACGCAGGCGGTGCGCAGGTGGTGCAGTCCCTTCAGGTGACCGCATTTGCACTCCCAGTTGCCGATCGCATAGTCCACAAAGTCCAGCTGCGAAATGCCGCGGAAGTCGGTAATGGGAAACACCGAGACGAACACCGACTGGAGACCGCTGTCGTCGCGCTCATTGGGCAGCTTGTCCATCTGCAGGAACCGCTCGTAGCTGCGGCGCTGCACCTCGATGAGGTTGGGAATCTGGGTAGCAGTGGGGATTTTGGAAAAATCGAGCCGGCTGCGAATCGCACGCTTCTCGTTAGGCATGATCACTCCTGAGCCTCGTCGCTGCGGCGGGCCTCAATTGCCGGGCCGCGCCGCGCCGCCGCCCGAGTCTCATTGGCGTCGGCGAAATAACCGAAAAAAATCGAAGATACGGTCGAGCGGGGCCTGCGATGCCAGTCCCGCTCATCCATCGCCGGCTGTCTCGAACATTCGTTCCAGGCATGCCGGGCAGAACCCAAATCAGGAGGGGTTCTTGTGAGAGCCGCGTCAAAAACACGTGGTAAAGATTGCAGTGCGTCGGGCAGTTGCGCTAGACTGCGCACAATTGGATGATGCGAGTGCGACGGCTAAACCCAAATTCCAGGGCAAGACCGTAACGGGAAGTTGTGCGCTTTTCCTCATTAGGTCCTGAAAAATCCCCGTAAAACCCACCGGAAAGACACGAAATGCCCGTAAGGACGCAATGCCTCACGAGCGCGGCTGATCGCCTGTGCCCTCTTCCGACTTTTCTTCCATTGCCCTCGCCGATCGCAAAATCCGCTTCCGCCGCGAATTGCCAGTTGCCCGAGCTGATCAACGACCGCCCCGCCTGACTCAAGGCATGCCGCTGATCCTAAATAACTTGAACTGTTTCCGATGCCTGCTCTCAGGGCTCTGATTACTGCCTGAGCAGCAGACGCCTGCCTGAATGCCACGCGCCGCTTGAGCGCCTCTCGCCGTTCCGCCCACCGATCAATCAGGCGAAACTGCGGGACGCGCAAACTCTATCGTAACGCGTCCCGGCGTCCCTTGCAAGTGTCGTGCCGTTTACCTGGCCCTTACTTGACTTCGACCGTCGCCACGCCCTCAAACTTCTTTCGGATGGCCTCGGCCTCTTCCTTGGTCGCATTTTCCTTGATCGGCTTGGGCGCCCCGTCCACCAGGTCCTTGGCTTCTTTCAGGCCGAGGGAGGTGACTTCGCGTACCGCCTTGATGGTGTTGATCTTATTGGCGCCGGCATCCTTCAGGATGACCTGGAATTCGGTCTTTTCCTCGGCCGCGGGAGCTGCCGCCCCTGCCGCCGCGCCTCCGCCGGCAACCACTACCGGAGCCGCGGCTGCAGCTGAAACTCCAAGCCGCTCCTCCAGTTTCTTTACCAAAGCTGCCGCTTCCAGCAGGCTCAGGCTCACGATTTGCTCTTCCAACTGCGCGATATCCGCCATGTTCTTCTCCAATCGAAACTGTTTGAATTCGTGTTTCCCCGGCCGTCTGAGCCAAATGAGAAAGGTTCCGATGCGCCAGACCCGCGCCCTTTCCCCAGTTGCTCGATAGCCAAAACTCTTAAAAGCAGCCCCTAGCCTTTAGCTGCCAGCTTCTAGCTCGATCCCACGAAAGCAATCAACGTCAACCTCGCGAGCTGGAAGCCAGGAGCTTGAGGCTTGCGGCCTTCAGGCCGCAGTGAACTTCCGCTTCTCCACTCCCTGGCCAAGCACCACGGCCAAGTTGCGACCGGTGGCGTTGAGCGCCGTCACCAATCTTTGCCCCGGCGCATTGATCAGGAACAGGAGCTTCGCATAAATCTCTTCCTTGCCCGGCATCGTGGCCAGTGCCTTCACCTCAGCCACGCTCAGCAGCTTGCCGTCAACAATGCCCAGCTTGAACTGAAACTCGGTTGCGTTCTCGCCCGCCCACTTGGCGAAGACTTTGGCCAGTGCCACGGGATCGCCCGCGGTAAACGCCACCGAGTTCACGCCCTTCAAGCCTTTCAACGCGGCTTCGACCTGCGTTCCGGTTCCCGAAATCGCGGCCAGCTTATTCTTGACCACGCGATATTTGCCGCCGGCCTCGCGAATCACCTTGCGCAACTCATAATCTTTGGCCACGGTGAGTTTGTTGAATGTGCCGATGATCGCGGTGGTCGAGGACTGCAGCTCCGCCGCAAGGCCCTTGACCTTCTCCGCCTTTTTCGCTTTCGAAATCGCCATTTTGTGCTCCGCGCGGTGAACAGTGATCAGCGGTCAGAGGTCAAAATCCTCGAACCGACGCCTCAATCAACTATTCTCCGCCTTTCAATCTCTCCAC
>JASHYS010000392.1 GCA_030042915.1 Acidobacteriaceae bacterium | reverse complement strand
GTGGGCCGAAGGCGGCAACGTTCCCCCGCCTTTCCTCCGCGGTTTGAGGACGCGCATGCGTCCCAGCATTCGGGTGATGCGGGCCGAGAATGCGGCGGCGCGCAGGTCGAAAGAATCGAGCTGGAACCTTCCGCCTGTCTTCGTTTTTGGTTGAAACGCTGCGCGCAAGGCGAGGATCCGATCCATCATTGGCTGGCTGAACAAACCCGAGTCAAAGCCCCGGGGCAAAGGGTACATGCGGAACGGGTATGAAGTTGTGATATCGAGCCCAGATCTCCGCGCCGCGTAAGCCCGTGCAATGAAGTTCAGCCCCTGCCAGATGTTCGCGATCTGAGCCTTGGAGAGTCGTACGAAGATCTTGGGGTCGGTTGGGCCCGTGCCCGCACCGTTCGGGGCCATTGAGTACGCCTCAACTCAATTTCTGAAACGGCAATCAGAATACGCGGACCACATCGCGTCGCCGTGTGACCGCTCTCACACTTGGGAGGGATGCAGATGACGTGCGGAAATGGATCGAGGAGCCTGCGCTCTGTGACAAGCGCGGCGCGATAGTGGACCCGCAGTCGCCTATCGTGACGTCACCAAAAATGATGCAATTTCCCGGAATGAAGGTGATCCAGCCAGAACGCCTCCCGAAATCAGTGAGTCACCGTCACCGTGACGGTACCTAACGTGCTTACCGTGGATGTGTAGCTGGGAGCCGCCGTCACGGTCAACGAGTAGGTATCCGACCCTCCTCCACCACCTCCGCCAGTTCCACCGCCTCCGCCGCCTCCGCCACAGGCTACAAAAGTAAGGACAACAAACCCGAACAAAAACAGCAGCAGAACATTGCGCCGTCTTCTGTGCAGAAGCCCGCAGCAGAGTCCCAACGAAAGCAGGCCTGCCAGGGCGATCACGCCACGAGCCGGGGAACCCGCCGGCTTTGATTCAAGACGAGCGGTCGCGCTGGCGGTCACCGTGATGGTGACGGTTTGCGCCGTACCTCCCGTTACCTGCGAGGGATTTGGATTGAAGCTGCACGCAAGTTGCGGCGCTCCGGAGCAGGCCAGTGAGACGAAATCGCTGAACCCAGTTGACGCATTCAACGTGGCGGTCATCGTGCTGCTTCCGCCTTGTGCCATTGTGAGCGTCGAAGTGCTGAGAGATCCGCTGAAGCTGACAATGTAGAGCGGGAATGTATAGGTTTGTATCGCGCCGCCAAAGGTTGAGGTCACCGTGAGCTGGTGTTGCGCTGGCGCCGTGCCAGACGGCACATTGATGCTGAGTTCGAACGGAGTCGGTGTATTGACCCCGGGCGTCACGATGCCGCCGGTGCATGTCGCCGTGACGTCGAGCGAGCAAGCGATGGTTACCTGTCCGCCTCCGGACCAGTTCGACGAACCTTGCACGCCGATCGATACGTTCTGTGTTATGCCAGGAATTACCCAATTGCTGCCCGAGGAAGGCCCCTGAATGCTGTAGCTGACGACCTGTAAGGTAAGTGGGCCCGAAGCAGTGTAGGTCTGGCTCGTTGCCGTCACTGTAAACGGATAACTGCCGCTGGCGATGCCTGAGGGCACGCTCACCGCTACGTTGAATCCGCTGCTTGACGGAAATGGCTCCTGGGTCCCGGTGAACGAGCAGGTCGCCCCCGCAGGCAATCCGGAACAACTGAGCTGATATGGGGGAATTCCCGCAACGAAGAACCCTGAGCTGCCGCTTCCAGGCGATGCGGATACAACGTTCGCGGCGCCCACGGCGGATAGCTCAAGCTCCGCCACGCCCAAGGTCACCGTCTGGCGCTGAATCACATTGCCATCGTCAGCCACGATGGTAAAGCTGTGGGAGTTGCCGAAATCAGCCGCGTTGGCTGCGGTCACCAGCGTGACTGTGGCGGAGGTGGGCCCTGCGGGCGAAACACTGAGCGCGTTTGGGCTGAACTGGCAACTGTCGCCCTGAGTCAGTCCCACGCAGTAGAGGTTTGCGGTAGAGCTGTAGCCGGGCTGCGCGGTGAGCGTCAACGTGAGCGGCGCACTGCTCTGGCCTTGGTACACCGCGACCGGTGTGACTGCGGAGACGGCTTCACTGAAACCCAGAACGTAGCTATCTGAGGCGTATATCGTCGCCGTGGAACCGTTCAAAGTTGCATTGATGTCAAAAACCTGGCGCCAGTTAAAACTGCTGGCCAGGGTGTAACAGAATTGAGCGCTTAGCGCTCCGGCGGGAATGGTTACCGAATTGGGGATGATCACGCCGGAAACCGACGACGAAAGCGTTACGGTCTGCGAAGAGCTCGACGCGAGGTCAGGGAACACCCATCCGCAGCCTTGATTCCCTGTGACGATCGGCTCTGCGAGCGCAATCTGCAAAGCAGGTGCCGCCCCGCCCTGGAATTCGCGCAGAGCCGAAGTGCCGCTGTCCAACTCGACCATGTCGGAGATGCCGTTTCCAGTCAAATCGGCGGCGTAGACCGGATATCCACCAAGAAACGGAAAGATATCGTAGGAGGGCGTAAACGTTCCGTCGCCGTTCCCCATCAGAATCTGCGCGTAGGGGTATGAATCCACACCCGAGCCCTCCGGCACTTGGAATGCCACCTCGTCGGGTTTGCCGTCGCTGCTGTAAACCCCTACGATCGATGAGGAGAGCGGGTCTCCGTTCTGCAAATAGGGCTCTACCGGTTCCGGAACTCCCGCGTATGGCGAGTAGGCGCTGCTCTGCACAAAGCTGCCGCCTGGCTGGTCAAGATAGTTGGTGAACGTCACGGGGGGTAGTGTTTCCGTCGGATCCGACGTCGCGTTGTATTCGGCAATGTCGGGGTAACCGTTGGCGGTCAACTCCGCCACCGCAAGCGGCTGGAAATCCGTAAACAGTTGCCGCGGGGTTTGAAAGGTTCCGTCCCCGTTGCCGTCGAGCTCCCACACCGTCGATTCGGTTGTTAAGTAACCGTTGCCGGTGGTGAAGACGAGCACGTCCAGCTTGCCGTCCTGGTTGAAGTCGCCTGTATAGATGCGGCTTGCATAGGTTCCACCAATGCCATTGCCCGTGTCGCTGAACGTGACGGGCGCAAGTGCGCGAAACGTGCCGTTGCCGTTGCCGAGAAATGTGGTGAGCGTATGCGTCGTCTGGCCGTTCACAGCCACAAAGTCGAGCTTGCCGTCTCCATTGAAGTCCCCAGTGGTCAGGATTCCGTCCGCTCCCGTCGTCGCCACAGGAGTCCCCGCGGCGAAGGTCCCGTCTCCATTCCCGGCGAGAAAAAGTATGAACTGCGATGAAGCTGTGAAGGCCTGATCGAGACCGATTGCCACCAGGTCAAGGTTGCCGGTGTTCCTGAAGTTTCCCAGGCGATGATCGCCGACCCAGTTGCCGGAAAGAGAGATGCCCATGTCCGTATTGATGGGGCCGGTGAATTTCCCGGTTCCATCGTTCAGAAAACTCGTTGCATAGAGCTCGCCGCTTCCGCCTTCATCCAGCACGAAAGCGTCAATCTTCCCGCTGCCGTTCAAGTCGCCAAACGAGAGGCTGGAAAACGGGGCATTGATGGTGCCAGCGCCGGGTCCTAAGACTCCCGCGAAAATGCCCTGCGGAAAACCGAAGCTGCCTGTGCCGTCATTTGGATAAACGGTCGCCGTATCGCTGTCGCTCTCTGCGGCCACCACATCCAGTGTGCCGCTACCGGTGAAGTCCCCGGTCGCGATCGAATACGCCTGGCCGGTTCCAGTGTATTGACGCGCCGTGGTGAAAGTGCCTTTTCCGTTGCCCAGGGCCACGTTGAGCGAGTCGCCGCCATACATTCCCACTCCAGCTTGACTGAATCCGGCGAATGCCGAGGTGATAATGTCCAGATTCCCGTCGCCGTTTACATCGGCCAGTCGTACTGCGGCGTTGTTGACGCCCATGTAAACCGGAACCGGCGCGGAGAATTTGCCGGAGCAATCCCCGAGCGCAACCCAAGCCGGGGTGAACGCATCGGCCACTACGGCGTCCAGGCAGCCATCCCCATTCACGTCGCCCAGCCGTCCATCGACGAGAAAATTGAACGGGCCGTTCTCGAGCAGAGTCTGGCCCGCCGTGAACGTCCCATCGCCGTTGTTCAGAAAAATCTGGGAGTTTTCAAGGCCGGGTCCGGTAATCAGAAGATCGGGCAGGCCGTCGCCGTTCACATCGCCCGAGGCAATGTTCCAGGCGCTGCTGTAGAAGCCCGCATTGGAAGTGATCACAGGAGCTGCGAAATTCCCCGTGCCGTCCCCGGCCAGCAGCGCGATATAGGGTACCCCGGCTGTGGTCGGTTCAACGGTGGTGTCCATTACCGCGGCAACATCCAGCTTGCCGTCGTTGTTGAAATCGTCAATCACCACCGATTGGGGCGGTTCAGGCAACGCGTACTCGGTCTCGTAGCCGAAAGTGCCATCGCCATTGCCCAGCAGAACCCCGATGGTCGAGCTGTCAGCTTCCGCAATCACAAGGTCGAGGATGCCGTTGTTGCGCAGCGAGGCCGTCGCCAGTCCAACCGGCGTAAGCCCCTTGCTGAGCGGAATGATTTGCGGAAGCTGAAACGTGCCGTCGCCGTTGCCTGCATACAGCCAGAGATCGTTGGTGAGTCCATTGGCAACAATGAAATCTACATTGCCGTCGCCGTTAAAGTCGCCCGTCACCACGAAGGCGGGCAGTTGGCCCGCGGGAATTGCCGGCCGAAGCAAGACGCCGGATGACGCGGTGCTCGCCGACGACGTGGCCTGGAGCCTCACAGGGAGGCTTGCCCGAACCCGTGCCTGAACTTTGGCCGCCGCTTCGTGACGCTGCGCGAGTAGCGTCGATCCGGGAACTGCCCCGTCGAACTGCGGCAGCGGCCGGGGCTGAATGGACTGGAAATGCCGTTCTATCGCTTGCTTGCGGATCAAGCGTCCTCGCTGCGGTGGCGTAGTGCTGCCGCCGCGCGGCCGCAAAACCTGGGCAGAGCAAAAACTCAGCGATAGGAGCGCGATAAAAAGCACCCGAGCGATCCATCTCGTGAGCGATCTCATAAGCTCAGCCCCATCGGAGCGGTCGCTTTCACTTCATTCGCTGCTCAAAGGTTCAGGGACCGCGTCCATCTTTCCCGCGTGCACAGCAGATAAAAACTCTATGCGAGTACCGTAGCCGACCTGGGGTGTGTGACCAGTATAGGTCCTATTTACGTATGGAGGCCGTGTGGCCGGCCATCTGGAAGTTAACCGCTGCGCTCTCAACAGGTTCCTGCCGCCGGAACCTCCAGCAACCTTACAGCAACCTTCTAGGGGTGACGTGGCCCTAAGCTCCCGACACCGTAAGGCGGCGTGTCCGTCAGCGGGCGGCCAAGCCACATCTTCACGCTTTGGCACCTAACCATGCGATCAGTGCCCATTGAGCGAAGAAGAGCAGCATCGTTCGGCGCAGATGCGACCCTTGGCACCCCAATTCGTGCTGAGTTTACATCGCCCCAGATCCGGGCCAGGCGCACACTTACCCCCTCAGTTTTTCGGAGAACCACCACCCCAAGACCGGAGCTACGAGCCGGAGCACAAGCGATGACAGCAAGGCTCTTCGCTAGATTCCGTCGAGTTCCTGCTCAGGCACCAAAATATCGCTTCCGTCTCCGAACTCAATTTGGTACATCACCGTGCCAATAGGAAACCCAAAAGCTTCCGCTTGATCGGTGGTCCCCACAAGAGTGATTGATACAACAGAGGCAATCTTTATCATGACAACGCCGGTTTCCGAAACCGTCTTGTAGCCAACCGCTTGTCCGTAATCGAACTTCATCGCATACCTCAATGGTTGACGGGTAATTGTTCATTGCCGTTAGCATTTGTTAGGCCGGGTACGTGAGCGTGGGGTGCCCCTCCGTTCGATGTTCATTTTCTAGCTCCGTTTCTCTTCCTCAAAAAAATCCCGGGCGATCACTTCGACGCATCCGAGCTGTCATCCTTGCGAATCTCGAGCACGCGCATCATGTCGCGCTCCAACTGCTCCCTCTTGTTTTTGATTTCTTCAAAACGCGCGGATTGCTGATCGCGGCGGGGATCACTGGTGCGCGCATAGAGTTCGAGCAATCCAAAATTTGCGGCGTAGTTATCGCTGTCGAGCGAAATGGCGCGATTAAGATACGCGGCAGCCTGCGTGAATTCACGCGTTGTAACATAAATCTGCCCTAGCTCCGCCAGGACATCGGGCTGATCGGGGCGCGCCGCCAGAGATTTCTTCAAATCAGCGATGGCTTGATCTGTG